>NZ_CAUVXG010000013.1:96184-101062 GCF_963555885.1 Protofrankia sp. Cr2 | reverse complement strand
GTACAGCACCATAGAAGGAGGGGGGTGGGCGGGGCGGCGGCGATCCGGGCACAGTCCGCGGTGCTGCTGAGACAGCCGACCTTCGTCCTGCGACGTCTCGACGCCGAGTTAAACATCCCGAACACAACAACCTGAAAATTCGTAATAATCACCAAGCCACCCAACTCTCCACCTAAAGCCATTCCAGGTGTCGTGCGTCGGGGTGGGAGGCGACGATATCCCGCAACTCCGTGTCGAGCAGACGGGGAACGTAGGAGCGTACGAATATCCGATCATGGATTTGACACATATTTGACCATGGAAATTACACGTAGATCATCGGTAAATTAGCACGCGTTCGCACCGTGATCAAACACCTCGTGGACGCCGGCGATCCCCTCAAGCCCACAGGCCGGACAACAGCGCCTGCACCACGTCGGCATGGGGCAGCAGCGCCCCGATGTAATCGCGGTCCCCACGCAGAGCCCGTGCTGGGCACTTGGCCCCTCGCCTTCCGTGAGAGCATCCCTGGATGAGCGGCTTGACCGAAGCGGTGAAGCTGAGGGCTGCGCGCCCGGACGAAGCCGAGGCGCTGAGCGGACTGACAATGCGTTCCAAGGCGTATTGGGGCTATGACGAGGAGTTTCTGGCCGCCTGCCGGAATGATCTCTGGCTTCGGCGTAGCGAGGTGGTCGCCCCGGACTTAGATCATACACTCCGGGAAGATCGACATTGGTCATAAGCTGCGAAAACCTTAGCCAAGATCGAACTATCCAGGAAACTCGGGCCAGGTGCCCGGCTGCCCGCCGGGATGCTGCGCGAACACCTCGCCCGCACTGCCCAGAGCTGCCGGGCGATCGGCGCGACACTGCTGGTCACCATCCCGACAGCCGCATTCGACCCCGTCCCCTACCTTGGCGTGGCGATAGCCGGCCGCACCAGGCGGACCCTGGATGACGCGGAGACCACCGTCCGAAGCGCGAACGCGGCCCTTGGCGGGATGTTCGCCCATCTGGGGGTCACCCCGCGGGGCGCTCGCGGACCGCGAAGACGACGAGCACGGCCGCGGCGATCATCAAGGTGATGTTGAACCCGTAGACGAGGGCCGCCTGACGTGCCCAGTCGGTCTTGGCGGCAAGCCGGTAAAAGTTGTCCTGCGGCCACCAGGCGGCCAGCAGCCAGACGATCGACAGATGGGCCAGCGTGGACTGATGTCACCATCGGCACATCGTGGAGTCCGCCGAGAAGCCGCTGCGCGGGGCTTCGTCTACTGGCCCGGCGGAGGTTCCCACAACTCGAATCGGGTCCCTTCCGGATCAACGGCCCAGCCGAACCGGCCGTACCCGGACTCCTCGACAGCGTCGATCACCTCGACCCCTTCGGCACGCAGTTGGGTGAGCATCGCGTCCAGATCGGCCACCCGGAAGTTAACCATGAACGCTTGCTCGCGCCGACCGAAGTAGTCGGTATCCCCGTCGAAGATCGCCCAAGTGGTTGAGCCGCCCGGCTCCCAGCTGAACTGGACGCCGCCGAAGTCGGCCAGGTCGAAGCCCAGGTGACTCGCATACCAGGCCCTAAGGCTCGCGGCTTCCCCTGCTCGCTGGAACACTCCGCCGATGCCGGTCACCCTCTCCATCCACCAACAGTAGCCGACCTCGATACCGCCACCGTGAAACACAGCCCGACCTCAATCGTGCTCACCCTTGTAAAAGCGCCCGACAATAGGGGAGTGGATCAAGGAGCGGGGATGGGGTGCGGGCATCGCGAGGCGGAGGAGGGAGGCACCGGAGGTGTTGGGTGTCGACTGACGACAACGTGGCGAGGTGCGTGCCCCAGTCCCGCGACGCCGCGTCCCCTATTGTCGGTCGCTCTAAGTGCCGGCGAACACCGAGGGTGTCCGGTGCTGCCAGGACATGGCCGCCTCAAACTAACCAGCGAACTCCACATTACGAAAATCAGTAATATGGTATGTGCGAACAGCTATACGACCAGGTCAGATGGTGTACGACACCTACCCATCGGGCGGATGGTGGACCTAACGCACCACAACAAGGACCGGTCGATCTTGATTCAGGGTCCCGAAATCACCATCCGCCCGGTCTCCATGCGACTGCTGACCAGGGATGATGCCCAGTGAACGTCGGCTTCGCAACATCATCCGCCGAGCCGAACACACGTTCCGCGGACCTGGTAGTCACACCGTGGTTCTGGACGCTTCCGACGCCGTTCGGCCGACACGGGGCGGTGGGCGGGGCCGGCGTCGCATCGGTCGGAGGTGTCCCACATCCGCACGGTGCCGTCGTGTTGCCAGTGTCCAGCAACGGGCCGGGCCGAACGGCCCGATCCGGCCGTGCTAGCTTGACTCAAGATCGTAGATTGGTGTCGGCCACGATGTTGCGGCGGTGGCTCGCGGAGCCCCGCTAGCCAGGCAGGAGCGACGGAGTGCGGATCGAGCCGGCCGACGACAGCGTGTTCCGTGAGCGATGCCGCTGGCGCTACGACCCGCCGTACGACTTTTACGATGACGAGGGGCCGGAGAACAACCCGGAGCGCTGTTTCGCCGCGCGCGACGACGACGACGGCAGGTTGGTGGGCTTCTACGAGTTCGAGCCGCAGGGCGAGGTGCTCGTCTACGGGCTCGGCCTACGGCCCGACTGTACCGGCCGTGGGCTCGGGGAACAGTTCGTGCGTGCCGGCCTGGAGTTCGCCCGCGAGGTCTACGCCCCACGTCGGGTCGTGCTCGCCGTCGCCGCGTTCAACGTGCGCGCGATCCGCGTCTACCGGCGCCTCGGCTTCACCGAGACCGGCCGGCACGTGCGCACGTTCGAGCGCTACGGAGCCGTGGAGTTCGTCGACATGGAGAAACGAGCCTGATCGCCGAGGACGGGGCGCAGACACAAGGTCCTGCATCGGCCAGGGGTCTCTGGCCGCGGTGGTGGCGGCGCAGGCGGCCCCGATGCTTCCCCGGCCGCGACAAACGCCGGTGCCGCTCACGCCCGGCGCAGGACGCGGGGGACTCGGCGTGTCCCCTGCGGCCCACCCACGCCGGGCCCGATGGCGAACCGTGGCGACGGCCATCGCCACGGTGATAGTCGTTCTTGTCGCCGTCGTGGCCGTTATTTCTACAGGCCCGCTCGTTCATATTCGTTGATCAGGCCACCGAGGACCTGGTGGCGCAGGAGCGCCGACCTGGGAAACAAGTCACCCAACCATGGGCGGCCGCTGCAACGCCGTGATCATCGCATGCCGGCCCGGTCCTCCCAGGCGCGTCGGATCGGGGCGGGCAGCACCAGTTCCGGCCACGCGTCAACGAGCAGCACCCCGTCGATGTAGCCGAGGACGTCCTCCGCCCGGCCTTCCCGCAGGACGATGAGGCCCGGACGGACAAGACGGGCAGAACCCCGGAGGCGATCGGGCGAGGGAGCAACAGCGACGCATCCGGAGCCGGCTCCGGCTCCGGATGAAAGCCGCCCTGCTGGGACGGTCGCGGGGCGGGCAGACCAGCAAGGTTCACCTCGCCGTTGACCGGCGGTGCCGGCCGCTGGCGTTCGTCCTGACCGCGGGGCAGGCCGTGGACAGTCCGCGGTTCACCCCGGTACTGGCGAAGGTCCGGGTCCCTGGGCCTGTCGGCCGTCCCCGCACCCGACCCGACGCGGTCGCCGCAGACAAGGCCTACTCGTCCCGCAGCAACCGCGCCTATCTGCGTAGACGCCACCTGGGGAAAAGCAACCTACCGACGCCGCGCCGCCACCGTCGAAACCGGATTCGGACAGGTGAAAAACAACCGCGACATCCGCCGGTTCATCCGCGTCGGCATGGCTGCCGCCGACGCCGAATGGAAACTCATCACTCTCACCGACAACATCGCGAAACTGTTCCGGAGAACCCTGTCCGGACAGGCCACCCCCGCATGGTCCACCCTCCTCCGGCTGGCCCACACCCCCGGCTGACCCGGTCACGACGAGAAACACCCACAAACCATGAAACCCGGTGAAACACTATAAGAGCGGCGAATGGTGCTGAAGCGGCCTATACTCGGGCACGGCACAGACAGAACGCCTATAAAACACCGAAAGCCGCATACCTAATGAATCCTGATCACCCGCCGATCTCGGGGCGTCACGGACATCGCCATGCCGGCCGCGGCCCGCCGAAACCCACACCCTGACCACCGGTCGACGATCCCGAGAAACCCCGTCCCACCAGGGATAACTACCGCCCTCAGACCCACGGCCGCACCGCTCCCGCGGCTGTTAAGGCATGCCCAAAAGTGCGCTCGCCGTCGGCCGATTCAAGCGACACCCTGTACCTGACCGCGACATCAGAATGGTCAAACTCCGCCAGAAAGTGTCCGGCTGCCAATGCACCCTCACCGGCGTCCGCCAGTTCTGCGCGATCCGGAGCTACCTCGCCACCGCCGCGAAACACGGAGTCCACTTCTTCGACGCCCTCGTCCGACTTGCCGAGGGCCGCCCTTGGATGCCCGCAGCCGCCTGACCATCTATCAAACGATCTTCGATACCTGACCGGTTACCGTGCGGGTACGTTGGTGTCGCAACGGCAAGAAACGCGGTCGGACGCAAAAGCGACAGAGCACAGACAAGCGTCAGGGCGAGGACCGCACGATGACGGCCGACTTGCGAACGGCTGACGTCATGCACGTCGTGGCGTTTGCTCCGGACAGGGCCATTCTGGCCGGGCGCCGAGCCTGCCCGGAAAACTCCCTCCCTATCGGGGCCGGGTTGAGGGCGGACATGGGCCGCGAGCGGCCTCGTTGGCTTACGAGGTGATCGCCGGTAGGGCGTGGCTGGTTCTGGCCCCCGCGTCGTACGGGCCGCTGTCGGGCGCGGGCCGGGTCCTCCGCCGCCGTCCCGCGCGATCCAACGCCACCCCGCCCGG
>NZ_CAUVXG010000013.1:95143-95829 GCF_963555885.1 Protofrankia sp. Cr2 | reverse complement strand
TCTTCGTGGACGCACCGGGCGGAGTGATGGCACCCAGCGAGCAGTCAGCGTTCCTTCGCTTACCCAACCTCAGGCGACCTGAACGATCTCGACCGCTCCGTTGGCGACGTGAAGGTCAAAGGTCAGACCGGTGGCCTTGCTGAGCTTCGCCAACGTTTCGAGCCGTGGCTGCGTCTCGGCAATCTCCAAGCGCGCAACAGCGGGCTGCTTGAGGCCGACCAGCTCGGCGAGGGCCCGCTGCGTGAGACCGTGTTCGACCCGGTAGGCGATCACCTGGTTGGCGACCTTCCGGGAGAACGCCAGCGCGTCCCACTCCTCGCGGAACTCCGGATCCTGGCGGTGCTCTTCGATGACCTGGTCGAGGGTCTTGAGCTCCGACAGCTTCATCAGTCCTCCTTCAGGTCGTTGAGCCGTTCCACGGCCACGGCGACTGCCCGCTTGTACTTCCGCTTGTCGTGGTGTCCGATGGCGCCAACGACGACGAGCTTTGCCCCCATCCGCCGGTAGAACACCCGCCACGGGCTGTCGCCACCTCGGGGACGTAGCTCCCACAGGTGGTCGGCGTCCACGACGGCACTGGTGTGCGGGAACGGTAGATCCGTGCCGCGTTCGCGCAGCTTGTCGAGGGCGTTGTCGATCGCCGCGCGCTCGCCTGCAGGGATCTTGGCCAACTCGTCGGCTGCATC
>NZ_CAUVXG010000013.1:66352-94742 GCF_963555885.1 Protofrankia sp. Cr2 | reverse complement strand
GGGATGGACCACGACGTCCCAGGGCATGCAACCATGATAACGACCACGTTATTACCGTTGCGCCGGGACATCAACCCCTGCCGGCACGGTCAGTGTCGTGAGGCCGCCCTACGCGCCCGCCCGGCCGCGTGGGCGGACGCGTCGTCACCCGGCCGCTGGGTGTCCCCGCGCCGGCGCGTGGTTACGGCGGCGATCCGGTCGGGTAAGGATCTCGACACTGTCGACGGCCTGATCGATTGTCGACGGCCTGATCGATCGCGCCGGGGAGATGCCCGAGTGGGCCGTCGGGTCGGTGCCCGAGTCGGGTGCGGACGCGAGCGACATCTTCTCCTCCCCGACCGTCCAAATGATCGTCCTCGACGGCGGCTCCCGGTAGGAGCCCTGGCCGGGTCAACCTCGGCGCTGCCCGGGTCCCTTGCCGAGGTGGGCGTCGAACTGGCCGCGCAGGAGGGCCTCGGGAGTCTCGGTCGTCACGAGATCGAGGGTGCCGCGGCTGGAGAGCACCGCCAGGCCGTGGACGCCGGTCCACGTGGCAGGCGTGGTTCTGGCTCTTGCGGCGGCGGTCACGCACGCGGCATGGAACACCGTCGGCAAACGGGTCTCGGAGGAGGGCCTGCCGGCCCAGTGGGCGTTCACCCTAGCCGCGGCCCTGCTGGTGCTGGCCGCCTGCATGGTCACCCTGGCCGCCGGCGGGTCCTTCCGGCTGACGACCGGCCTGTTGGTCCTCGCGCCGGTCAGTACGGTGCTGCACACCTCATACGGCCTGCTCCTCCAGCGGGCCTACCGATCGTTCGACGTCAGCCAGATCTATCCGTTGTCGCGCGGCCTCGCGCCCGTCCCGGTCATGTTGGGAACCGGGTCGCCGGCTCGAATCGCGTCGGCCCAGGACAGCGTGTTGGAGGCGAACGAGCTGGGGCGCAGCGTGGACCAGGTCAGCCCGCTGGCGGCCAGCGCCTGTTCGCCGGCACGGTGCCTGGGTGAGGGCAGATCGTCGGCGTGATCGGCCTTCCCGCCGATGGCGGACAGCTTGACAACCTTCCGGACGCCCTGCGCGCGAGCCGTCTGGATCAGGGCCAGGTCGTGCTCGGCGACCGAGCCTGTGGTGCCCGGAGCGGTCAGCAGGAAGACGCTGTCCACGCCGGCGACCGCGCTATGGAGCGATTCAGCGCGTTCGAAGTCGGCCTGCACGACATCGATCAGAGCGCCATCAGGAAAACGAAGACGGGCCGGTTCTCGCGTCATCGCCCGAATCCGAGCGCCCCGGACGGCCAGGAGACGCAGAACCTCGCCCCCGATGGTGCCAGTCGCACCAGTAATCAAGATCATGGGACCATCGTGGCGGCGACGGGCCGCGGTCTCCAGGAGATTCCGGCGCACCGGTGCGGAGTCGGCCCGCAGGAAGCCCCGCCGCAGACGACTAACCTGGAGCTGTGGTCATGGTGGACAGGCAGCTGGCATTGTCCGAGGCTGCCCGCCCGTGGATCGAACGGGTGAGCGTCGAGACCTACGCCAGCGACGTCGACGCATACCCATTTATCTACGCTCCCGACCCGGCAACCACTCTTGGCCCTCGTGTGGCGGCGGACAGAGGACGGTTACGGCGCCCTGCGAGTCGTCGGGCCCCGCACCCGGGCCGCCTACCAATCGACCTCAGCGCCGGGTGACGCTGCTCTACTCCTGCTGCCGAGCATCGCCACCCACCGACACACAAACCGGGCTTCGACAGGCTGCGGTCAACTGGACAGGTGCAGCGCACCGTGCGGTGCAGTGACGGCTGTGGTTGTTGGTCGCGGCGTCCTATCCTGTCCGGATGCGGGAATCCACGGCGAGTCACGAACGTCCAGCACGCAACTTCGAGTTGATCTGCGAAATTGAACCACCGACCCGGCCGGACCTGAGCCACGCCCGCCATCAGATCGGCGTCCTGAGCCCCGTCACCGACGCGTTCCTGATCCCAGACAACCACATCGGACGGGCGACCGTGTCGAGCATCGCCGTCGCCCACGAGGTGCAGACGATGGGGGGACGCAGCATCGCCTGCGTGAACTCCCGCGACCGTAACCTGCTCGGCTTCCGCCGAGACCTGCTCACCGCAGCGGCCTACGGCGTCGAGGAGTTCCTGTTCGTCCACGGAGACAAACCCACCGCCGGGAACCGGACCAGCGACCTGACCGTGCGCGCGATGATCGACGAGGCCCGCGCGGCCAGCGAGGATCCGGTCTTCGCCGACATGCCAGCGTTCCGGGTCGGAGCCGCCGCCGGTGTGCGGCCACTGCCCACATGGAAACGAGCGGCTGACTTCCTGTTCGTACAGGTCAGCTACTCGGTGGACGCTCTACTGCGCTGGCGCGACGCCCACCCGGTCGAACTGCCGGTCTACGCCGGCGTGATGGTCCTCGCGAGCGCCGGGATGGCCCGCCGCCTCGCCGCAACGATCCCCGACATCGACATCCCAGACGACCTTGTCCAAGCGGTCGAACGAGACCGGACCGCTGGGGTCGAAGCGGCCTGCGACCAGGTGCTACGGCTGCGCGACAGCGGCGCCTTCGCCGGTGTGCACCTCGTCCCGGTCAGCCGCTACCGCCAGATCGCCGCCCGACTCGAAGATCTTCTTTGACCCCCGGACCTCCGGGGAGATCATCCTTGGCGTTCACTCCACCGAGATGCGAGCTCCACGCCGGCCGGTGCGGGGCTCGCTTACATCCTCCCCGCCACGTGAGGATCGACGGACGCGTCGACAGCCTCGGCCTCCGGTGGTTGAGGCGATGCATGGCGGTCAGCGCATGGTGCCATGCTTGCGACGAGGTCGACGCAGAGCGGCCGGGGCATGGCATCGGAGCGACCGACGAACGGCATCGAAGATCAACGATGGCCGTTGGCAACTTCGCAAAGCGTGGGGTTACCGTGGGGTTTGCGATCTCGAAACGGGTCCGCTAACCACAGAAGTGGCCGTCTACCAGGGGTTTTGTGGGGCGGGTGGGACTACTCCAACCCCTGACCGTCACACTGCCAGATCCCCCACCGGGGTGAGGTCAAAGCTCCACAACAACCGCTGACCTGCACAGACGCCGTCCAGCGCTTGCCATCGCCGGGCGGCGTCTGCCGGCCCCGTGACTACTCGTTCGGCTACTCGTTCGGCTGGCTATCCGGTTCGGGCTGCCCACAGCGCGCAGATGGGCAGTGCCCAGATCCGGTCGTCGAGATCGAAGGGGATCGGGCCGGTGTGGAATACGACTCCCGCGCAGAAGTCCGGGCCGAGCTGATCGCGCAGCCAGATGAGGTGGCGGGCGTCCCGAGCGGTCGGCGCCGAGGAAGCCCTGATCTCGATTCCGATCACTTCGCCTCCTCCGAGGTCTATGACGACGTCGACCTCTTGGCCGTCCCGAGAGCGGATATGGTGCAACCTGGCACGGGGGTGGAGTAGGGACACTTCCGGCCGTAGCTGCGCGACGACGAAGGTGTCAATCAACCTGCCGAGCAGATCGCCGTCCCGCAGGACGGTCCGCTCATCCACCCGGGCGGCGGCGAGCGCGAGCGCGGGATCGGTCAGGTACCGCTTCGCCCGCTTGGTCAGCCTGTTCAGGCGGTTCGTCGCCCAGGCCGGGGCGAATTCGATCAGGTAGAGGGCCGCTAAGATCCGGTCGTACGCGTCCGCGGTCCGCTGGTTGATTCCGGCCGCCTGGTAGATCGTGCTCTCGGCGGGGAGGCCGGCCGTCGAGAGCCCGAGAACCTCGAGGTAGCGGCGAAGTCGGACGGGGTCCCGTTGCTCCCCCGCGGCCAGGACGTCTCGATGGACGACGTGATCGATGTAGGCGTCCAGCCACGCGAGTCGCCCCGGTGCGCTCAGGTTCAAGGCAGCCTCGGGGAAGCCGCTCCTCAACGCCATGTCGACGTAGTCATCCAGGCTCGGGGACTGGCCAGAAATCCTCAGTTGCGAGATGTCCACGTTGAGAAGCAGATCTAGCAGGCTCGGTTGATCGACGGAGTGAGCGATCTCCCGTTCGGTAAGACCGTGCAGGACCAACCGGACGACCCGACCCGTCCCGGGCCACTGGCGGGTCGTGAAGTCGGCTTCGACGCTGCCGGTGAGGAGAAACCGGCCGGGACGAGGATCGTCGTCGACTGCGCGCTTGACCGCGCCCAGGATCTCCGGTACCTCCTGCCACTCATCGAGGAGAACTGGTTCCTGCGCGCGGCGCAGTGCCGCGTCCGGGTTCGCGGCAACCGCCGCGGCGACCGCGGGGTCATCCAACCGGAGGATGTCGTTGGCGATCCGCCGGGCGGAGGTCGTCTTTCCCGCGGCACGCGGGCCGGTGACCATGACGGCGGGCAGGCCTGCGAGCAGACTCGCCAAGCGCCCGTCAGCGATCCGCGGAACATACCTTGACGTGGCCATACGGCAACAGTACATAATTTGCGAGCCAAACAGTACAAGATTTGCGAGCCCAATAGTACAAGTCTTGCTAAGCCATCAATACAAGGTTTGCGGGAGTGAGTACACGTTCTGCGCTCGGTGACGAACAGATCAGCGACAGCCCGACGAGAGCGGGACCGTCATGATCGGGGGGGAACGGCCCTCACATATATCGCGAGAGTGCACCCTCACCGAAGGCCCACGCCGCAAGGAAGATCACCGGTAGGTGCTTGACCCGCGGGACCAGCCACCAGCCCTCACCGGGTAGTTGCCCCGGCAGCGGCCCTGCTGCCCACTCCCCGCCGAAAAAGATAAACCCCGGCTGATCGAGATCAACCGGGGTTCGAACATGACGACTCTTGTGGACCTGACGTACCAGAATACGAACCGCTATCCGATTGTACCGGGTCCGACGATTGCCCTCGGCGACGCGGGAAGCAGGCCATCTACCTGCGAAGACGCCGCCCCGACCGGATAACACCGCGCCAAACCGTCGGAACCATCGCTGGATCCGCCTTCTCTGACGTCGCCTAATTAACCAGCCCCAGCGAGCTCCGTAAGCCCGCCCGGCCATATCGCCTCCGCGCAGGCCGTCCGACCGTGCCCCGAGCATCGGGTCAGAGGACGCGAGTGCCGCCCAGTGAGTTCGCTCCTCGATGAGGGTGGAAAGGTCGATGTATCCCGTCTTGTAGGTGACGGAGCGTGCGGCGAACAGCAGCACGGTCAAGGCGGCGTAGGAACGTTCGCGTTCCGGTCCGGCCGGAGCGCTGTGGATGGCAGCGGTGGTCTCCGTGAGCAGGGCCGGAAGGTTGGTAGCGAGTTGGACGTGGCTGCCGGATCGACGGAGGTCCGCGGCGTGGTCGGCGTCGCGGACCAGCTCTGCCGGCGGCCGTGGCGTGATGCCCTCGGGAGGCAGGTCCCAGTACGTGAGCGCACGTCGGAGCGCGGGGATGTGCTGGTGAAGCGGATCGAGATGCCGGCCGCCGAGATCGTAGGGCTGGCCGGTCAGGGCCGTCACATCGATGGTCAGCGTCCATGCGACCGCTGCGATGAGGGCTGGCGTGGCGTCGCGGCTGCCCTGCTCGACCTTACGGAGCAGCGAAAGGCTCACGTGGGCGTGTTCGGCCAGCTGGCGTTGACTGAAACTGCGAGCCTTGCGTGCGTTGGCTATGCGTTCGCCTACACCGAGGGTACGGTCGTCATCAATCGTGGGGGCCCCTGAGTAAGCTCGGTCGGCTGTGGACGTTTTGGACGGACGCACGGCGTATGTCTTCTCTCACTCTACGTCGTGCCCCTCTCGCGATTCGCGAAAGCGGCAGTCGCCGCCTCGATGTCTTCGTCGGGCTCGATGTCGAGCAGGCCACGCGCGAGGGCAACGGAGGAGTTGACCCGATAGCTGCACGCATCCGCCTCGCCGGCCGCAGTGATTTCTGCGCCCAGCATCGTGGAGGAGGTGTGCGCGGCCTGCGCGAAGGTCAGGTTCGTTGAGGCGATGTTGAAAACGCCGGGGGTCTGCGAGTTGGCGGCCCGCCAGAGGGCGCGAGCTGCCTGATCCCGGTGGACCCAGCCTCGCCAGTGGTCGGGATCGGGCACGGTGATGACATGCTCGGTGGCCGCTTGGGTGACCCACTTCTCGATCCGGTCGGCCCGGACACGACGGTCGTCGATTCCGTAGAGCGCACCAAGCCGTAGCACAGCCGATGTCCACGTGGTGCGTCTAAGCATGGCCTCGCAGCTGGCTTTGAGTCGCGCGTGGCCGGTACGGAGGTCCAACGGGGTGTTTTCGTCGCAGAGGAGGTCGCCTCGGGCGCCGTAGACGGTGCAGGTCGAAACGAGTACGAGGTGGCCGTCGGGTCGGGTGACCAGTAGTTCGGTGAGCCGAGCATGCTCGTCGTGCTTGGCGCCATCCAGCAGCCAGACAACGACTGGGGCATGGATGCGCTTAAGATCATCGAGGAAGTCCGGCCAGCTCGTGGATGGAACGCCATGCCGTGTCGCTCCGTCTCGGCTGACCGCGGTCACCGCATCGGGTCCGCCGGCGGCGTGGACCACTCGCGAGCCCACGTAACCGTGCCCACCGACGACGTACACCAAGGTCACCAGCTCTCCTGTCGCTCTCCTGTCGCTCTCTTGCCGCTTTCCTGGGCTGTGGTCGGGGCAGGGATCCGCCCGATCACCGTCACACAGGCCGCGTGTGAGCGCCCTGGCGTCATCTCTGGTCTGACCGGCGCCGACCCGGGTGCCGCGCGTCGCCGTGCCAGGCGGTCACGATGACGTTGAGCCCGAACTCGTCGCCGCGCCTACTACCTTCCACCTTCGCCATGATGATCAATGCTGGGTCCGATTAACGATCTTAGCTGGCAGCTCACCTGCAACCGCCAAGTCGAGACCTTGGTCACCAACATACCCGGTACGCGATCGCGTCGGGCGCCAGACAGCAGCAGATTGGTGACACAACGTGTGTCATTTCGCGGGAGGGTGGGGCTCCACTCTTGTAACCGCAAGTCTGGTCGACAAGGAGTGTCCGGGATCCCGCTCAGGACTATCGAGTGGCTTGGAGCCCTGCGTCGGCCGCGCGGAGCCGTCTCCTCGCTGGGGCACTGCCGGAATGGCGGTGGCCATACCCTCAAGCGCCCCCGGTCGAGGGCCAGGCGGCACCACGGCACCACTGGAGTCCTTCGGGAGCCCGTCTCTTACACGAACGGGCAGACAGGGAGTGTGATGACCATGGACGCCTTCACGTCCGACGTGACTGCCGCCGAGATCGGCGAGCTGGACCTCGACGTCACGATCGTCGAGCAGGGCGACGCGGCGAACGCGCTGCTGTGCACCACGGACAACGGCTGCTCGACGAACAAGAACAAGGACTGCTGACACCGCCGCGAGTCCGGGTGTTGTTCGGGGGTGCGCCGTCCGGCAACACCCGGAGCGTATGTCTGCCGTTTTATTGACAGCTGCTGACCAGGCGGAGGCGATGTCGTGGACTCTCGGGGCGGCCCGCTGGTCTATGCGCCCCTCGACGCGGCGCTTTTCCGTGCTTCCGCGATGTCGGACGAGTCGGCGAAGGCCATAGCCGCGGGTTCCTGGCCGGGCGCGAACTGCGACGACGTGGACCGCTGGTGCACATGGCTGGCCGAAGTCTGGGCGTGGCCGGCCGTCGCAGGCGCCATCGAGACCGCGAGCCCGGCGCTGGCGGCAGGCGTGGAGGATGCGTGCCAGGGACCCCGCCCGTCCGCGCGGCGGGTTCGCCGGCTGGGGTTGGCAGTGGCGCGTTATCTGGTGCGGATGAGCCGACGGGCAACGCCATTCGGGTTGTTCGCCGGTGTGGCCCCGGTGCACCTCGGCGTCGACCCCGCACTGCGCTGGGCCGGCGATGATCGTCCCTACCCGCGGGCGGACTCGGTGTGGCTGGCTGCGGTCGTCACCCGGCTGGAGTCCATGAGCGCTGTCCGCGCGGCGCTGACCGTGGTCACCAACGACCTGGCCGTGGTGCGCGGCGAGCGACTTGTGGTGCCGTGGCGCCCGCATGCACACCCGCCGACGGACGCCTTTCTTCCCGCCGAGGTATCGGTCCGCCACAGCCGAGCCGTTCGAGTTGCCGTGGCGTCCGCAGCGACCCCCGTTCGATTTGTCGATCTTGTAGATTTGGTGTCGGCCAAGCTCGGTCTTCCTTGGCTCCGCGTCGAGGACATGCTTGCGCAGCTGCTGATGTGCGGAGCGCTCGTGAGTAGCCTGCGGCCACCTGCGACGTGCACAGACGGCGTTGCCCACCTTCTCGATGCGCTGAAGGGCATCGAGGAAACGTGCGTGCCGACCGCCACCAACCGGCCTGGCGACAGCTCCAGCGATCCCTCGGCGGGCCTCGTTGGCGATCTCCGGATGATCCAGGCGGAGCTAAGGGCAGCACGAGATACGGACGGCTCGTTCGCGCGGCCACGTCTGGCCGCCCTTCGTGAGCGGATGCGGGCGGTGTGCGCGGTGGTCGAGCAGCCGCTCGCGGTCGACCTGCGGCTGAGCTGCGCGGTAGGGCTGCCGGAACACGTGGCGGTGGAGGCCGCCGCGGCGGCCGGAGCACTCCTGCGGCTGACTCCAAACCCCGCTGGCAACCCGTCGTGGCGGGCCTACCACCACAGGTTCCTTGACAAGTTCGGCGAGTCGACGCTGGTCCGAGTCGCTCAGCTGGTTGACCCGGTGGTGGGGCTGGGCTATCCGGCGCATTTTGGCCTCGTCGTGGAGTCGGCGTCTGCCGGCGGCGTGTCGCTCCGGGACGAGTGGCTGCTGCAGTTCGCCCAGCACGCGGCGCTCAATGGCCAGCAGGAAGTCGTTCTGGACGATGCCACTCTCGACGCTGTGTCCGCACCGACGGCTGGGTCCTGGTCGGAGCCGCATGTGGAGATATGCGCCGAGGTGCTGGCATCGTCGGCGGCGGCCCTGTCCAAGGGCGCGTTCGCCCTGTTGGTCACGGGTGTCAGCCGCACCGGAGCGGCGATGAGCGGCCGATTCCTTGACCTGCTCCCCGATGCCGACCGGCTCAGGATGGTCAGTGTCTTCCGGCGGTTACCGCCGATGGTGGAGGGCGCGGTGGTGGCGCAGCTGTCGTTCCCGCCGGCGCACGCCCGGCTGGAGAACGTCACCCGCACCCCCCACGTCCTGGCGGACTGGGTCTCACTCGCGGAACACCGCGAGGGCCGGCGCGGCGGGCTGCTGTGGACGGATCTGGCGGTCACGGCGGATGACGAACGGCTCTACTTGGTTTCCCTGTCCCGTCGCGCCGTCGTCGAGCCGTTGTTGACGAATGCCGCCGCCCGGCAGACTTTCCCGCCGCTCGCGCGGCTGCTGCACGAGCTGCCGCGCGCTGGCGCCGGGGCCGTTGCCCCGTTCTCGTGGGGCGCGGCGGGCTGTCTCCCGTTCCTGCCGAGGGTTCGTCATGGCCGCGCGGTCCTGGCACCGGCCCGATGGCGAATCGACCCATCCGATCTTCCAGGTCCGCAGGCGGGAGACCAGGAGTGGGCCGACGCGCTCGCGTGGTTGCGGGACCGGTCAGGACTGCCCCGTTGGGTGAGCACCGGCCGGGCGGATGTACGGCTACGGCTGGACCTGGACGAGCTGATGGATCGCGATCTGCTGCGTGCCGAACTCGACCGTGCCGGCGACGCCGTGACCCTGTCCGAGGCGCCAGGCCCAGCCGACTATGGCTGGACCGACGGCCGAGCTCACGAGATCGTCGTCCCGGTGGCGACGACCGCCGCCCCGCGCCCCGCGCCGGCCGTCGTGACGACGCCCGGTCCGACACCGGTGGCCGACGCAGGATCCGGGATCCTGCCGGGGTCGACGGTGCTCTTCGCGAAGCTGTACTGCCATCCGGACGTCGTCGACACGATCCTCACCGGCCATCTGCCCGCGCTGCTCGACGCCTGGGACGTGCCTCCGCGATGGTGGTTCGTCCGTTACCGCGACCCCGCCCCACACCTACGCCTCCGGCTCCACCTCGTACCGGACGCCCACGGTGCCACCGACAGCTACGGACGAGCAGCAGTCCGGGTCGGCGCGTGGGCGGAGCAGTTGCGGGCCCAGCACCTCATCGGCGATCTCGTGCTCGACACCTACCACCCCGAGACGGCCCGCTACGGCGATGGCGAGGCACTCGCCGCGGCCGAGAACCTGTTCGCCGCCGACTCGGCCGTCGCCATCACCCAGCTGGCTGCCCAGGCCGCGAACCGGGCACTGCACCCTGCGGGGCTGACGGCGGTGAGCATGATCGATCTGACGTGTGCGTTGATCGGCGGCAGGCAGGCAGGGGTGCGGTGGCTGCTGGAAAACCTGCGAGCGTCTGGAGCAGCGGTCAATCGGCCGGTCCTGCGTCAGGCCATCGCGCTGTCCCGTACGCGCGATGGTCGGCCCTCTCCCGACGCCGCTATCCCGCAGCTCCCGGCACCGGTATGGGCCGCTTGGCACGCGCGGCGCCGGGCGGCCGAGCGGTACGCGGTCCAGCTCGCCGCATCTCCGGGCCGGCCCGCAAGCGGCGAGGTGCTGGGGTCGCTGCTGCATCTGCACCACGTCCGCGCCTACGGCATCGACTCGTCAGCGGAGCGCACCTGCCACCGGCTTGCCCGCGCGGTCGCGCTCGCCTGGCACAACACCGACCAGCAGACCCATCTGGACCCGGCCGGAGCGGAAGGCCCATGACCGTGGTCATCGACAGGCAAGCCCGCGCGGCCACCATCGCGACGCGGCTGGCCGACGCGCTGGCGCCGCCACCGCCCGAGCCAGGCGGCGACCGGAGCCCGAGCAGCCCACGCTGGCAGGGCCAGTCGCTGGCCCAGGGCGCGGCCGGCATCGCGGTTCTCCATAGCGCCCGCGCCCGCGCCCACGTTGGCGGTTGGTCCACGGTCGCAGCCTGGCTGACGGCCGCCGCCAGGGAAGACCTTTCCGCTGGGCCGGGTGCCGGCCTGTGGTTCGGTGCCCCCGCGCTTGCGTTCGCGCTGACAGCGGCAGCCCCACCCGGCCGCTACCTCGGCGCGGTCCAGCAACTGCACGCCGCCGTCGAAAGGCTGGTCGAGAGGCGGCTCGCGGCGGCCCACGCACGGATCGAGGCGCGACGGCGACCGGAACGCGCCGAGTTCGACCTGGTCCGAGGTCTGACCGGCCTCGGTGCCTACCTGGCGACCCGCCACCCCGACAGCGAGCAGCTCCGCCAGATCCTGACCTACCTTGTCCGGCTCACCGAACCACTGCCGGCCACCGACGCGGCCGGGCTGGCCGCGCCAGGCTGGTGGACCATCGACGTTCCCGCCACAGCGCCACCCGGGCCGTTCGCCGGCGGTCACGCGGACCTGGGCATGGCCCACGGCATCGCCGGCCCGCTCGCGCTGCTGGCGCTCACACACCGCCGCGGGATCGTCGTCACCGGCCACGCCGGTGCCCTCGAGCGGATCTGTCACTGGCTGGACACCTGGCGCCAGGACGGCACGGCCGGGCCCTGGTGGCCCGAACGGATCACTGCCGGTGAACTGCTGGCCGGCCATCCTGCGCAGACGGGCCCAGGCCGGGCATCCTGGTGTTACGGCACTCCCGGTCTGGCCCGCGCCCAGCAGCTAGCCGCGGTCGCGCTGGCCGACACCGCCCGGCAACAACGCGCCGAGGCAGCTCTCGCCGCCTGCCTCACGGATCCCGCCCAGCTCGCCCGCTTCGTCGACCCGGCGCTCTGCCACGGCTGGGCGGGCCTGGTCGCCACCGTTCGCTGCGCCGCCACGGATGCCTGCTTCTACCCGCTCGGTAGCCACCTACCCGCCCTGGTCGACCAGCTCCTCGACAACCTCGACACGGCGCAGGGCACCGGCTGGCAGCTACCCGGCCTCATCGAGGGCACGGCCGGGATCGCCGCGGTCCTGCATGCCGTCGCGACCGGCACCGCCGCCGCCTGGGAACCCGCCCTCCTGCTCGACCTCCCCCCGACTCGGCCAGCACAGGACCCGGGAGCCCAGAGGTGAGCACTCCTGACACCGAGTCCGCCTGGTGCGGGGTGACTGTGTGGTGCCAGGACTGGCGGGCCGCCGAACACTTGGGGGTCACCCAGCTGGCGCCACTGCTCACCGCAGCTGAACAGACAGACGGGATCAGCCTGTGGTGGTTCACCAGAAAGTCCGCCTTCTGGCGGATCCGCTGGCGCCCTGGCCCAGGCCAGGGCGGACAGACCCCGACGGCGCTCGGCGAACGAACTCTTCGCGGCCTGCTCGCCGGCAACGCGATCCACCGCTGGGCGCCCGCCGTCTACGAGCCCGAGACCCACGCCTTCGGTGGCCCCGCCGGCATGGACGTCGCGCACCTTCTCTTCCACACCGACAGCCGCAACATCCTCGCCCACCTCGGCCAGGCACGCCCCGACCACCGCCACGAGGTGGGACTCGTGCTGGCTACGGCGCTGCTGAACGCCGCCGGCCAGGATTACTACGAGCAGGGCGACATCTGGACCCGCGTCGCCGACCACCGCCGCACCCAGCAGGTCCGCGCACGGCAGCCCGCTGTTGCACCCGCTACCCGGGCCGCCGTGCACCGACTCCTCACCGCCCGCACAGTCCGGCCCCTCGAAGCACTGCCGGCGTGGCCAGCGGCGTTCCGGCACGCCGGGCGGTCACTCGCGAGCCTCGCCGACCAGGGCCGGCTCACCCGCGGCATCCGCGCGGTCCTAGCACATCACGTCCTGTTTGCCTGGAACCGCCTCGGCATCCCCGCATCCCACCAGGCCCAGCTAGCCCACACCGCTGCCCACATCGTCTTCGACGACAGCGGCCCAACCCCGACCCCCGACGAACGGTGACCACGATGACCACCCGCACCCCCGAGCAGCTCCGCGACGCGCTGGTCGCTGACATCGGTAGCTGGGGCACGTTCCGGACCGGCCAGGTTGAAGCTGCGTTCCGTGCGGTGCCGCGGCACCTGTTCCTGCCCGGCGTCGACCTGGAGACCGCGTACGCCCCGCAGGTCGTTGTCACCCGCCGCGCGCCTGACGGCACGGCGTTGTCCTCGGCTTCGCAGCCTGACCTCGTCGCTGCCATGCTCGAACAGGGCGAGGTTCACCCCGGTCATCGTGTCCTGGAGATCGGCACCGCCACCGGCATCAACGCCGCTCTTCTGGCAGAGCTCACCGGCCCGACCGGTCACGTGACCACCATCGAGATTGACGAGGAACTCGCCGCCAGCGCCCGCAGCGCGCTGGCGGCGGCCAACTACGACCAGGTAGAGGTGATCCACGGGGACGGCGCGGCCGGCTACCCGGACGGGGCATCCTACGATCGGATCATGATCACAGCAGGGGCGTGGGACCTCGCCGCGGCCTGGTGGGACCAGCTCGCCCCCGCTGGCCGGATCGTGGTACCCCTACGCCTGCACGGAAGCGGCCTGACCCGCTCGCTCGCGCTCGACGCAATCGAGCCGGGCCGGCTGGTCAGCCGCGAGGCGCTCGTCTGCGGATTCGTCCCGCTGCGCGGCGTCGGCGCCCACTCCGGCCGCGCGCTGACCCTCGCGGACGGGGTCGTCCTGCGGGTCGACGACCACGACCCCGTTGACGAGGCCGCGGTCCGCGCCGCGGTCCACAGCCCGTCCCACGGGCTGTGGACCGGGCTGACGATCCACGACCACGAACCGACCGCCCATCTCGACCTGTGGCTCGTCACCGCCGATACCCGGTTCGGCCGCCTCACCGTCGACACCGCCCGCCACGACGGCCGGCTCACCCCGACGCGGCGCTGGGCCGGGGCCACCATCCATGACGGTACGACGATCGCCTATGTCACCCTGCGCCCGCTTGCTCCCGACACCGACGAGCTCGGCGTTACCGCCCACGGCCCCCGCGCGGTCACCCTTGCTGCGCAGCTCACCGACCTGCTGCATCACTGGCGCAAGGAAGGCCCCACCGAGCCAGTCATCACCGCCCACCCTGCGGACACCCCCGACGACCAGCTCCCCACTGGACACCGCATCGACCGGCCGAACAGCCGGCTCACGGTCAGCTGGAAGCCCTGAGAACGGCGACCAGCGCCATGACTGTCACCACAACTACGGCTGCGGCAACCGCGACGTTCGACCTCGTCGCCGCGAGGTTCCCCCTCGTTCCCCGCGAACGACCGTCCTGCCCGCCCCTCGACGCCCGGATCGCCCACGTCACCGCCCTAGCCGGTCAGGCCGCCGAGGGTGGTGATGACGCACTGCTGCGCGCGGCCGAGGCCCACAACCTCGCAGCGCTGATCGCCGGCGATTGCGGAGAGCCTGACCTCGCCCGCCGCCTCTGCTGGCGCCAGATCGACACCCTCCCACTGCGCCGCCCCCTCGATGGGGCGACGGCGAAACTCGCCCTCCAACCGTTGATCAACCTGGCTCGTCTGCGGCTGCGCGCCGGCGATGGCCTAGCCGCCCACCAGATGCTCACCACGCTCTACGGCGCCGTCGTGGCGAAAACCACCGGCACCGTTGACGGTCGGACACTCGCGTTCGACGACCTCGTCACCGCCGCCGACCACCCCGAGACCGTCCGCTGGCTGTGGACCGTCCTGCTTGCCGATGGCACCCGCGCCCTGACCCGAACCGGCCACTGGACCAAGGCCCTGGACCACCTCAACCGCCACAAGGGCATCGGACAGCGCCTCCTCGACGGCCGCCAGACCGCGATCCTCGCCCACCACGCCCGCCGAGACCATCACGCCGCCGAGCAGCTGCTGACCACCACAACGACCACCCAGCCCTGGGAGCAAGCCGTCGCTACCTGCCTTGGCCTCCTCCACAGGCACCTCACAGGTCGCAAGACCACTGACGACGGCAGGGGCACGATCGGTGCTCTCCTCCCGTCGAACAACTCCGGGCACCTGACGTTCCACATCCAGCTTGGTCTGTGTCTCCTCGACCTCGGGGACGTGCCCCAGCAACTGCGATCTGTCCTCGACACGATCATCGACGGTGCCCTGCATAGCGGGGACGCCTACGCCGCCCGCGACCTCCTCACCCACCCAGCCGCCCGCAGCTACCTCGGCGGCGACCAGCTGGCGCTGCTGAGCGAAAGGCAACAATGCGCCGGGCTCGATGGCGGCCACATCCCCGAAGCGCTACGCAGACGGCTTCTAGACGCCCTCGAACTCGTCACCTCCGGCCTCACTGGATCATCGACCCCCAACGGCTCAGGTCTGCGTGATGGCGGATAGACCGTCGGCGGTCACGGAGATGGATCGCCCACCCACGCCTATTGGCATCGTGGTGACCGGCGCAGTGCGCTGCGCCTGTGCCGCGCAGGAAGACGTCGATCTCTGGCTCACCACCCACCCCACCCGCCGCCGCGGAGTCGGCTCCTCCATCCGCTGGACGGTCGCCCGCCGCCTGACCAGCAAGCTCGTCGTCCCACGGGAGGCCAAGAGCCTGCCCTCGCAGTTCCTCGGCGACGAAGAGCACCACGGACAACTCCGCCGCTGCCTCAACGACGACACGCTGCCGCTCGAAGTACGCGTCGTCGGCGCCCTGGTCAGGCTCTACGCCCTGCCAGTCACCCGCATCCTCGACCTCACCCTGATCCACGCTTACGGTGAACACCGGTGCCTCCATGCACCCCGCGCGGCCCTCCCCGTACCCGGCCAATGGATCAGGGGAGTGCCGTCGCTCTATCTGGACGTGCTCACTCTGTCGTCGCGCACCAACCAGGCACCCACCCCACGATCACCAACCGCACATGCCCACCATCAACGACGCCCGGCGGCCCCCTCGTGCCCACCCAAAGAGACGCGGGACACGTGGCGGCAGCCGGGGATGGATACGCAGCGCGGGAGGTGCTCTCCCATGAAGGGTTCAGGACGCGGCTGACCCGCGCCGAGCAGCAGGCGCTGTCCGCGGCCGTGCAGTCCTCGGGGCTTGGCCGCGGCGCAATACCGGCCGATCTGATGGCGGATCTCCTGTCAGCGGTGACGATGAACGAGGCGACGATCTCCTGCGCAGGGCATGAAAATTCGCCGGCGGCGATGGTGACCGGAGCTTCGACGGCAATAACGCGCTCATAGCTCGTGCTCTGCTTCTGTACCGGGCGTCCGCAGTACCGTCCCACGAGCCGTCGGCGATGTCGCGGATCGGCCGAGATACCGTGTCCGTGTCGCCGACACCCGGATGTATCCGGCCCCGAGCGGCTCGCGAATCGCTAACCGATGCCGGCTTCCGCCCTGCGTGCCGCGAACGATATTGTAGTCCTGGTAAACACGCCGGTGTTGAACTGGATGGGCCATGGATGATGATCTGCCGCTTGGCAAGCGAATCGCCGGGTTCCGCAAACTCCGCGGGTGGACGCAGGCGGGACTCGCCCGACGGTTGAACCGTTCGACGAGCTGGGTGACCAAGATTGAGCGAGGCGAGCGTCGTGTGGACTCCATGAGTGTCCTGCTCGAGCTTGCGCGCGCTCTTTCCGTGCCGGTGTACCAGCTCACGGGGCACGGAGACCAGTACCAGAAGCCGGACATCTCCGACCACGGAGCCCTGCAGCTGCGCATGGTTCTCGACCGCAGCGCAAGTCTCCGTCCGTCCGGGGAGCGTCCCCGGTCGGGCTCGTTCCTTGTGGCGGAGGCTGCATCCCTGCGGCGTGTCTACAACGTGTCCGATCGAAAGTTCTCCGCGTCCGTTCCTCTGCTCGCCGATCTCATCGTGGAGGCCCGTGCGGCGTCCGGTCACCATGACAAGGCCGAACGGCGAGCCACTCAAACCGCTCTTGCGAATCTTTATCGGCTGGCCTCCCTGGATCTGCGGCGAAGAGGGGATTACGGACGTGCGCGTCTGGCGATCGACCGTGCCCTGCTTACCGCCGAGGAGGTGGGTCACGAATTTCTCATTGCGTCGATGAGCGCCACCCTGACCGTCCAGCTCATGATGCAAGGGGATCCGGAAGACGGTATAGCGCTCGCATCCGACACCCTCGACATGCTCCGCCGACACGGCGGAGTTATCAATGATCCGATTTCCTACTCGGTTCTCAACGGCGCGCTGAACCTTTACGCGGCGCAAGCCGCGGTACGTGCCGGCGACACGGCAGAGGCCGAAACATTATTGAATATCGCAGCGGCCACCGCGGCGGAATCCGGAGTCGATAGGGAGAGATACTGTCTGATTTTCGGACCGACCAACGTGTCGATACAGAAGATCGGTATGTACGTCGACTCGCAGCGACCGCATGAGGCCGCGCGAGAAGCCGCGCGGGTGAACGTCGATCAGGTGGGCAGCGTGAGCCGTAGATGCTACCACCATCTTCACCTCGCCAGAGCGTATGGGATGTTGGGCAACGACGACGCGGTGCTTGACGCTTTGACGGCGGCGCGCAGCGTCGCCCCGGAGTTCGTCCGCCATGACCCACTTGCCAGAGAGCAGGTACGGGACCTTGTACGGCGCAGGCGCTCACTGGACGAGCGACTGCGCCGCCTGGCGAAAGATATGACTGTGCTTGACTGATCAGGGTTTTCGTGCCCGTAGGGAGAGGAAAAGCGGGAGTTCCGCGCCGCTGTCCTCCGGCAGAATGTACTCACGATCGCTGCGCTTACGCAGAAATGGCCACGGCCGGTCAAGCCAGTGGAACTCGTGGAAGAAATCGATGATCAGGCCGGCTTGCGCGACTGCCGTGATGAGCTCTCCAGTGCTGTGTGCCCACAAATACTTGACGGGGGTGTTGACTTTCGCCGTTGGATCAGCATAGCTGCCCTCTACCGGGTAGGCGATCGGCTCAGGCCGCGGCCAGTACGGGCGGCTCACCCTCGGCTCTGACGATGTATCGTCAAGTACTTTGGCGATCGGGTGAATATCTGTCAGATACACGAATCCTCCTGACTTCAGGTAGTCCGCAACTATTTGCGCCCACCTGGTCAGGTTCGGCAGCCAGCCCAGCACGCCCCTGGATGTGTAGATGATGTCCCACGTGCCGGCCAAGGTTTCCGGCAGCTTCATCACGTCGGAACACAGAAAAGTCGCATCGACGCCGAGTTCTTTCGCGAGAGAATTTGCGATCTCTACCGCCCTGGGAGAGAAGTCGACCCCGGTGACCGTCGCGCCCCGTCGCGCCCAGGCGACCGAGTCGGTTCCGATCTGACACTGAAGATGCAGCATCGTGAGTCCCTTTACGTCGCCGACCTCTTGCACCTCGTAAGGACGCAGCTTGTCCGCACCCCTGCGCACGGAATCGATGTCATACCAGTCACCCTTTGCGTGCACATCGGCCCACTCATCCCAGAGATCACGGTTGGATGCGAGGTAACCATCAACATCAGGCATGCAACAGACTCCTCGTGCCAGTCGTCTCCTACAGGACGATTATGCGGCTCGACGGGGCCGCTGATCGCATGAGGTCACCGAGCAGAGCCGACGTGCCGTCGCTCTGCGATCCGGCTACGTCACGCCGAGTAAAATGAATCTTTGGATATCGCGACATAGGCATTCGTCGTCAGGCGTCTCGACCGCTGACTCGAGCGGAGAATACGGTCCCTCGATCAAATATCCGGCTGCCACAAATTGTGTCATCTACGCGGGCGCTCGGACGTCATTCTCGCACTTGGTAGCTATCCGTATAGGGCGGTTATCCTGATGACAACCCGCATGAGGCCGGTATGGAGGAGGACATGTGCGCGCCGCGATTGACGCCTTTCTCGAAAATCGAATCGTACAGCGAGCCCGGTTGCAGGAACGATAACGGCTGGCATGAATCATTGGAGATCAGGTGAGCCCGGTCGTCCGGACCATTTCCCGCCGAGAGTGCGGCCGGGCGGCACTGATAGTTCTCAACCGCGGCTGAAGCAGCGGGATGCGGATTTGTGCTGTCACCTATCTGATCATCATGCGACCAAGCACCCCGCTATGGGAATTCGCCACCGGCTACCACCCACCGTCCGTACGCACCGACCGGGTGACCGGCGGCGCCCCTACCCTGATGGATCTGCACCCATGACTTTTGCCACGATTTCACCGACATTCCAGGCGGCCCGCACTATCGACACGGCCGGCACCGCTCCGGATCCCGGGCAGCCCCACCCACCGACCAACCCGACCGCGGCCGTCGACGGTGCCGGCCGGGTCAGCTGCAGGCAGGCCGCCTCCGCGCTGCTGCAGGTCGGCGTACCCGAACGGCGCCGGGTCGCGGTGGCCGCCGACAAGGTGACCGCGCTGGCCGCCCGCATCGTCCGTGACCTGCAGCTGGCCGGCTACGACGTCGACTACCTGCCGCCCCCGACCCCGGATGATGAGGCGTTCACGGTCCCGGTCGATGCCTGGGTCCACGCGGCGGCGCTGGTCGGCCGTGCCGTCGTCGACCGGCGGGCCGACGCGGGTGTCCTGCTGTGTTTCACCGGCACCGGGGTGTCGATCGCCGCGAACAAGATTCCCGGGGTGCGGGCGGCGTTATGCGCCGACGCGGTCACCGCGGCCGGGTCGAGGCGCTGGCACGACGCGAACATCTGCGTGCTGTCCTACCGGCTGGTCACCGCGACCGTCGCCGCTGAGATCCTCCAGGCATTCCTGACCACCCCCGCCGACCCCGACACCACCCACGCCCTCGCCAGCCTGGCAGCGCTGGAGGAGGGCCGATGATCCCGTCGTTGTCCCTGCGGGGTCTTGGTCTGGCGGTCACCGACCCGCTGGTGGTGGCCGATCTCGCCGCCGCCGTGGGTTTCCGCGGCGTCCACCTGCATCTCCATCACACCGAGGCCGCTCAGCGCACCGCGCTGGCCCGGCTGGTCACCGCGAAGAATCTGACGGTGACCTGGGTGTATCCCCCGGGTGATCTGTTCCGGTCCGCGCGGGACGCCCGCGGGCGGGCTCTCGACCGGTTCGTGGACACGGCGGCGTTCGCGGCGCGTCTCGGGGTGCGGGTCGTCGCCTCGTGGCTGCCCGCTCGCCTCTACACCCCGGCCGGGATGCGGACGGTGACTACCGTGCTGTACCCGCTCGTCGGTCTGACCGCCCAGGCCGGGATGGTCTTCGGTCTGGAACACATCACCGCAGCCCCGGCATCGGGCCGGGTCGGACCCGCACGCGGCATTGGGCTCGCCGGCACGCTGGCCCTGCTGGAGGCGCTTGGCGCGACGGCCGGCCTCGTCGCCGACACCGCCCACCTCGCCGCTGCGGGCGCCCTCGCCGATACCGGCGCCTGGGTGGAACGCGTTGTTGACGTGCAGCTCGCCGACCCGCCCATCGGCGGAAGCCCCGTCCGCCGGGGGTGGCCCGGTCACACCGGCACCCTGGACCATCGGTTGCTGCTCGCGGATCTGGCTGAGGCCGGCTACGGCGGCCCCGTCATGGTCGAAAGCCCGGTGGACGCCGGCCTGGACGCCCGTGCCGCCGCGACCCAGGCCCTGACCTACCTGCGCGCTCTGCTCGACGAACAGCCCGCCACCGCCGCCGTCCCGGGAAGCGTCTGAACAGTCCCGTCCCACGCTCCCTTACGTTTCGCTGGCCCCTTCGTCGACGTTGTTCTCGTTGCGATCGGCGCCGAGCTCATCTCAACCATGGCCAAGTGTGGGGCGGTCAGCCTCCGTCAGTTCCGCGACCGCGCCGAGGCCGTGTTCATCACCGGGACGATCCGGCCGGAATCGCAGGCCCGGGTGGATGCCGATATCCCAGCGGAATCGATCGTATTCATCGCACATGTGATCTTCTTTAGATTTCGGCATATGTGTCCTTCGGCCGACGAGTGGGCGGGTGCAGGACGAGAGGCCGACCGGCGATCCATGGGATTGCCGCCGACAGTGACCAGGCAGCACCCCTACGCAAGGCAGTGCTTCGAACGCTCATCGAGAGCATCCGCATCGACACGCGAAAAAAGATCACACCCACGTTCCGTGTCCCGGAACGGGACACGGTTCGTATTGTGGAACACCAGGTGGAGGTGAGGGGACTCGAACCCCTGGCCTCCTCCGTGCGAGGGAGGCGCTCTACCAGGCTGAGCTACACCCCCTGGAGCTTCTGAAGCTTACCGCAGACTCGGACGGGTGTGACGAGCCGGCCCCGGTCGAAGAGAACACGATCGTCGTCCTGCCCAGCTCCGGAGGTCACCCTGCAGCTCAGCTGGTCCTGACTGGAGCCAGCGGAGGCTCTCCCGCCCGTGCGCGGGGTACCCGTACCACCGCCGGGCCGGCACCGCGGGCCGCGTCCGCCTCGGCCATCAGCCAGGCGAACAGCGTCGCCGCAGCAGCCGGCCTCAGCAGGCCCGCTTCGTGGCCACGCCAGCCGCATTCCCGGCCACCATCGAAGACCACCTGGTGGTCGGGAGCCTCCTCGCGGTCGAAAACCATCCGCGCACGGTCGGGAACAACGCTGGGGTCGGGAACAGCGCCGGGGTCGGGAACAGCGCCAGGGCACATCGCACCGCTGCCACACGTACCGCTGGCCGCGTCCGGTGCGCGCAGGACCAGGCTCCCGAACGTCCGATACCCCGACGATGAATGATCGATCCGATGGTTCACCCAGAGCGACAGACCTTCCTCCGGAGTCCACCTCGGGTCCCAGTGCGGCAGCTGCCACATCGCCCGCCCGGGGCGAAACAACGACAGTGTCACCCGCACGCCGCGGCAGCGCAGATGGAAGCCGAACCCATCCGGCCGCAGCCCGCGCAGCTCCACCGGCACCCCGCAGCTGGCTGGACAGAGCCGGAATCCAGCGGCCCGCAGATGCGCGGTCCACTCGTTGAACGTCCACTCCCGGGCAACGAGACCACCGGAGACCCAGTTGTTACGCTGACCGCTGTGGTCACGACCCACTGTGACGCCCCTTTGCGCTCACATCAGTGATGACTGGCGGATGACAGATGCCGGAACAAGAAACGGAACGAAAAACAGGAGAAGCACGTCATACCAGTCTGTACAATGTCATACCGACCACGGGCCGTATGTGCGAGTGATCGTCAGACAGCAACCTGACGGATGGATCAGCCGAATGTCGCCCGATCTACACAGGCCGGGCAGAACTGACCGGGCTTCTCCGGCAATGGCCCCTCGCGTGCAGGACCGGTCGGAGGGACCAGGCCAGGGACGTCAGGACGGCGATGCGGACGTCAGCGCACGCGAGGGTACCGACAACAGACCCCCGCGTCGGCGCGCGCGACAGCCCCGGCGATCAGCTCGGAGAAGCGCGGCGCGGACACGGTCACGCAGCCATTATGCACAGCCCGTTCGACCGCCGGCCCCGTTCGACCACGATCAGCCGAGAGTGGGCACCTCGACGACGGGAAGGCCCGCGACCCTGGCCTTGTCCACCAGATCGTCGGTTACCGACGCGCGGTGCGAAACGATCGGGCGCAGCACCAGCGCGACCACTTCCTCCGCGGGTGTTCGTCGCAGTTGCGCGGCGCGTGCGAGCAGGCGGGTGTTCGTGCGGTGATACACCTCATCGTCCTCGACCTCACCGAGGATCTCCAACTCGCACGGCTTCAACGAAGCGATCAATTCGTCGTACCGGGCACACCACAACGGCCCGCGGTTCTCGACCGACGTCCGCCTGAACGTGTCGACATCGAACGGCAGTACCACTCGCACGTCGAGCCCTTCCGCGCGCGCGGCGGCCAGCACCACCAGGTCGGCCCCGGACGCAGCCGCGCCGACCAGCAGCCGTGGACGCAGTTCCGCGAGGGCCGCCGCCGTCCGTCGTTCGACATCAGCCAGGTCACACTCGCGGAAGCGAGGCGGATCGGTATCACGGTTGTCGATCTGGACGCCACCAAAGGCAGTAATCATCAACAGATGGTGATCATCAACGGCTCATCACGAGGTAGATTTTGGCACACGTTCGTCGATCAGACGACTCGCCCATCATATTCGATCTTCGATCTGAGAACCGCCGGCACCCGCCGGTGTGCTCAACTTCCGACCGCGTGCCGACGGAGCAACTCGTCGAGCTCGTCCGGATCCCCGGTTGCCACCCCGGTTGCCGCCCCGGCTTCCGCCTCAGGCTGCTGCGAGCCGGCCGCCGGCGCCGGCCCCGCGGTCAGACCACCGTGCGTCCCCGGCGGATTCACCTGCACCCGCCCCGGCTTGGACGTGTTCGGGCGGGCTCCCGGCCGGCCCGTCGCGCGTCCGCCACCCGGGGATCCCATCCCCTCGCCGGAACCCTGCTCGGCATCGGGCCTGCTCTCATCCTCGATCGCGCCGGCGTACTCGGCATCGGCATATGCCGCATTCGCGGAGTCGTCGGTAGCGCCGACCGCGATCGGCACGAATCCCTCGGTGACCGTCGCGTTCCCGAGCAGGCCGTCGGCGCCCTGGCCGTCGACAACCGTGCCGTCGACAACTGTGCCGTTGAGAACCGTGCCGTCGACAACCGTGCCGTCGACGACACGCGGTTGCCGACCGCCGCTACCAGCCGCGGCAGCCGCTGCGATCTGGGAAAGGTCGACGGTCTCCGCGGTGGCGACCCCGAGATCGGCACCGGAGCCGGGTTCGGCACCGAGGCCGGGCCCACGACGCACCACGACGGAGTCGGACAGCCGGAAGGGTTCGCTGTCCGACGCCCACGGCCCGGCCACGCTGTCGGCGGCACCGGGGTGAGCCGTCCGATGGCCGTACCGGGCGACCCGCTCCGCCGCGATCCTGCGGTCCAGCGCCAACCGGGACACACGCAGGCGTTGGTCAGCCCGGGCGGTCTGGCGCAGATGCACGAGGTAGGCGATGAACGCGACATCCACCAGAAGTTGAAACACGATCCAGATGCCGCTCAACAACCCGGCGAGCAGCGCAGTCACCGATACGGCGGCGAACAGTACCAGGAGTCGCCGGCGGCGAAGCCGAAGCAGCGCCCGCCGCTCCGCGTCGGCTTTCCGTCGCGGTGGAGGCGTTGCGCGCCGTCCACTTCCGGCTCTCTCTCCGGACGGGACATGACCGAGAGTGACGGGGCGGGTGGAACTGACGCTCCGCGCCCGGATTTCCGCCGAAGAGACCGAACGCGCCGGTCCGGAGGCCGCGTCCTCACCCGGTTGGGAAGCGACTGGCCGCATCACGGACCCCCTACCCGGCCGCGACGCCCCTCGCCGTGACAGGACTCGCATGGCCATCGTGAAACGTTCGGCTGACCGCTGTTCCAACGTGCTGTCATGGCGCCTCAGCCACATGGGGATGAGCACGAAACCCCAGACCGCGACGATCGCGAGCCAGATGAGCGCGCTCATGGCCGCGGGTGTGGAAGACAGTACCGTGCCGCGAACCCGCAACCACCCGCGCGTGGCTGAGGCGGCGCAGACTGCCGCGCGGGCGAGCTGATCATGGACGGTTGCCTTCCTGCTGACTCGGATATCGACGATGACGCCGGCCGGCCCGGACCTCGCATGCCGACTGCGCCGAAATGCGAGGAAGCCCGAGCGACGCGATCATGAAACGGCTCGCGCAACCAGCGGCACCAAGAAACGCTAGTGAGGGAATACCGTCTGGTCACCGACCTGATGCCCGCGTGTCGCACCATCGCGATCGATACCACGTTCGCACCTAGTGACCTCTTTGTTACGTACGGCCACCATTGAAGGTGCTCCGCTTTGCGACAGCACCGCTTCCACGTCACAAAAAGATCTTATCGGACTGACAAACCGTGACAACCACATCTTTCACGTGGACACCATCACACGCGAAAGTCGTCATATGGCTACCCAAAGTTAAGAAACGACCGGTACCCGACCACTTAGCTACGTGAGGCGCGGCTGCCACGCCAGCGGTTCAGTAACCCCTCCGGGGCGTCCTCCAGGGTGATGGCATAGCTGATGTGATCCCGGTAAGTCCCACCGATCGCCAGATAGCGCCGGTGGAGCCCCTCCTCGCGGAACCCCAGTTTTTCCACCACCCGGCGGCTCGCGGTGTTCTCCGGACGGACGTACGCCTCCACCCGGTGCAGTGCCGCCGCGGTGAAACAGTGGTCCACGACCAGCGCCACCGCGGTCGGCGTGATACCGCGCCCGGCATAGCCGCGGTCAACCCAGTAGCCGAGATGCCCGCTGTTCAGCGCACCACGAACGATCGTGGACACGGTGACCTGCCCCACCAGTCGCCCCTGGAACGTCACCGCGAATGGCAATGCGGTACCGAGACGTGCCTGCTGACGCAACCGTCGCACCATCCGGCTGTACACCCCGATGGTCTGGCGCTGCGCCCATGCGTCCGCCGTGACGGGCATCGCTTTGGGGGTCGCCTCCCAGGGCCCGAGCCATTCACCGTTGCGTACGCGGATTTCGACCCAGGTGACAGCCTCACGCAACCGCAGCGGACGTACGCCCACCGACCCGTCGGTGAGACGTGCCGGCCACCCCGGCGCCCTCATCCCGGCCCTCCGGGCCCACGGCCGGCACGGCCCGGATCGACACGGCCCGGATCGACACGGCCCGGATCGACATGACTATGATCATCTGCGCCCCGTATCTGGGCCACCGCATGCCCGACCACCCCGGCCAGCACGCGCACCCCGTCGGAGACACCGCCCGCCGAACCCGGCAGGTTCACCACAAGTGTTCCGCCTCGGACACCGACGACGCCCCGGGAGAGCACCGCGGTCGGAACCTCCGCCCGGCCGGCATCCCGCAGCGCGGCGGCGAGTCCGGGTACCTCCCGATCGATGACCTGTCGGGTCGCCTCCGGCGTGACATCCCTGGGCGCGAGACCGGTACCGCCGGTGGTGACAACCAGGTGAATGCCGGCCGCAACGGCAGCCTCCAGCGCGATCACGATCGCCGATCGATCATCGGGGACGACAACCACGTCGTCAACGGCAAAGCCGATCAGACCCAGCGCCTCGGCGGCCAACGGCCCGGACCGGTCAACGTAGCTGCCGGCGTGCGCGCGATCCGAGACGGTGATCACCCGGGCGCGGGCGCCGTCGGGTACCGCCACCGCATGACTCACCGGGCGCCACCGCCCGGCCCATCCGTCGGCGTACGGTGCCAGTCACCGGAGCGCCCACCGGTCTTGGTCACCAGGCGGATGTCGGTGAGCATCGCCTCCGGATCAACCGCCTTGACCATGTCATGCAGGGCGAGCCCGGCCACCGCGACCGCGGTCAACGCCTCCATCTCCACGCCGGTGCGGTCCGTCGTCCGGGTGGTCGCGGTGATCTCGACTCCATGATCGTGGACGTCCAGCTCCACCTGGACCCCCGACAGGGCGATCGGATGACACAGCGGGATGAGCTCGGGTGTGCGCTTGGCGCCCATGATGCCGGCCACCCGGGCGACACCGAGCGCGTCCCCCTTGGCTACACCGGTGCCGCGGAGCAGGTCGACGACGGCTGGTGCGACCCGCAGACACCCCCGGGCGAGCGCGGTCCGTACCGTCACGTCCTTGGCGGACACGTCGACCATGCGCGCGGCACCGGTGGCGTCCACATGGGTCAGCCGTGGCTCACTCATGAGACGGTGTCCCGGCATCGAACGGTGGCATGTCGCCACCGAGCCGCAGCGCGGTCAACTCCGTCCCCGCCGGCCGGTCGACACCGTCCCCCGGGACGATCAGCAATGCGTCCGCGACGGCCAGGGCCGAGAGCTGATGCGATCCCTGGCCACCCGCCAGGTGGGCGACCGGCGGTCGTCCGGTACCGGCCGCTGCCGCGGCCAACCGGACCCGCAGATACGAACGCCGGCCCCGGGACGAGCGCAGCTCCTGCGCGGTCGTGGCGACCAGCGTCGGGCGGTGCACGCAGGCAAGCCCCCGCATCCGCAGCAACGCAGGTCGGACGAACAGCTCGAACGACACCAGCGCGCTGACCGGATTACCCGGCAACGTGAAGATCGGCACCCCGTCGATCACCCCGAATCCCTGAGGCTTCCCGGGCCGCATGGCCAGCGACTCGAAACGGACCTTCCCCGAACCTGCGAGGACCTGTTTGACCACGTCGAAGGCTCCCACGCTCACCCCGCCAGTGGTGATCACAACGTCGACGTCGGCGAGAACGCCGGCAAGCACCGTGGCGAACGCGTCCGGGGAGTCGGGGACGCCGCCAAGCCGCCGTATCTGCGCGCCCGCCTCGCGTGCCGCCGCCGCCACCGCGTGGCTGTTGGAGTCGACGATCTGCCCCGGGCCCAGAGTTTCCCCCACCTCCACCAGCTCGCTGCCGGTCGAGAGCACCCCGACCCGGGGGCGGGGATGGACAACCGGAGTCGCCACGTTGAGCGCGGCCAGCAGGCCGATCTGGGCCGCACCGAGCAGCCGTCCGGCGGGCAGGACCAGGTCACCCACGGCTACGTCCTCGCCGGCCCGCCGGATGTTCTGACCGGGCCCGGGCGCGCGCGTCACGGTCACCCGGTCCATCCGACCGTCGGTCCACTCAAGCTGGACGACGGTGTCGGCACCGGGCGGCAGCGGCGCGCCCGTCATGATCCGCGCCGCGCTACCGCGCGCCACCGGCGACGGTGTGCCCGCCTCAGCCGGAATATCCCCGGTGACCGCCAAGGTGACCGGACGCTCGGGGCCGGCGTCGGCCACGTCAGCGATGTGCACGGCATATCCGTCCATGGCCGAGTTGTCGAACCCGGGCAGGGCGGAACCCGCGCGAAGGTCCGCGGCGAGCACACAGCCGTGCGCGGACCCCAGCGGCAACGACCGCGGCGGCAGCGGGACGACCACATCGAGGATGTCGGCGACATGCGCGTCCACCGACTTCATCCGGCCATCACAGGCCCCTGATCATCACAGACCCCGGTCAAACGGGTTCCCGATCATCACAGGCCGGGCTCGGCCTTGGGCCCCCCGGCGGAGACGTACTCCTCCAACCACGGGTACAGCTCCGGGCCGATGTCGGACCGCTCACAGGCGAGCCGGATCACGGCCTTGAGGTAATCCACCCGGTCGCCGGTGTCATAGCGACGCCCGGTGAAGACCACCCCGTGGACGGGCTCACCAGCGTCGTCACCGAGCGTTGCGAGCGTCCGCAGCGCGTCGGTGAGCTGGATCTCGTTCCCACGGCCGGGCGGTGTCTCCCGCAGGACGTCGAAAATCGACGGTGACAGGATGTACCGGCCAATGATCGCAAGATTGCTGGGCGCCTCGGCTACCGGAGGCTTCTCGACCAGGTCCCGGATACGGACAGTCTGGTAGCCGGCGGCCGGTGCCGTCCCGGCAGCGGCCGTGACGGGCGTGGGGTCGACGGTCGCGACCCCGTACAGGGAAACAAGATCCTCAGGTACCTCCATCAGGGCTACGACGCTGCCCCCGAAACGCTCCTGTACCGCGAGCATCTCCACCAGCAGCGAGTCACGCTCGTCGATCAAGTCGTCACCGAGCAGAACCGCGAACGGCTCGCGCCCGACGTGCGCGGCCGCGCACAGCACCGCATGGCCCAGCCCGCGCGGCGCCTGCTGCCGGACGGAGTGGACCTCGGCGAACCCGGCGGACGCGCGGACCCGGTCCAGCCGGGTCGTGTCGCCCTTGCGTTCCAGGGCGGCCTCAAGATCGGCATCCCGGTCGAAATGATCCTCTATCGCCTTCTTGGTACGACTCGTGACAAGAAGGACATCTCGTA
>NZ_CAUVXG010000013.1:61733-65712 GCF_963555885.1 Protofrankia sp. Cr2 | reverse complement strand
CATACTCGATAGCCGGCCGGTCGACGACCGGCAGCATCTCCTTGGGAAGGGACTTGGTCGCGGGCAGGAACCGGGTGCCCAGCCCCGCAGCCGGAATCACCGCCTTCGTTACTGACATGGGCGAAACCATAGCCGTAGGACGGCCGGCGGGTCACCGCGGCGCGGTTCCCGTCGGCGTGGTTCCGATCGGCGCGGTTCCGATCGGCGTGGTTCCCGTCGGCATGGTGCAGACCCAGTCCACGGCGAGCAGGATCGGAGTGTCCGGCGGACCGGACAGACCGAACCGACACGTCCAGTCCGTGACTTTCGGGCGGCCGCGACGCTCCCAGGCGTCGATGAGCGCGATCGCGGTGTCGAGGGCGACCGGGTCCCCGGCGAGGATCACCTCATCGTGGGTGAACAGCGCCGCGGATCCGGTGTCCGGGTCGAAGACGCCGCAACCGCCCCACTCGTCGGGCGCCCCGGCGACGTGTACCCGGGTCACCCGTTCGTCCAGGCATGCCGCGGCGAAACACAGGTCCGCCAGATCGCGCGGATGCAGGTCCGCGGGCAACACCCGGTGCCGGGTGACGGGCGCCGCGGTCGAACGGACGAACGGCGGCACCGAGGACGGGCCGTACCAGCCGAGAGGTCCCGTGACCGGCAGGAATCCGGCCGGTGCCAGACCCCGGCCGTACATCGCGCCGGCAGCCACGTCCGCGCCGGCAGCCACATCCGCCACGCCGGTCGTCACCAGAATGATCGGCGAGAGGCCGCCGTGACGCATCGGAGCGAGAATTCCCCCGCAGGGGCCGAGCTGTTCCACCCACGACGGCGCCAGGCCGTTCACGGCGCAGGTGACGACCACCCGGTCATAGGGCGCGTCATCGGGCCACCCGTGGTAGCCGTCGCCGTGGACGACCGTGACCAGAGACGTGTCGACACCGTCCGCGGCCAGCCGTGCCAGCGATGCGCGTGCCTCGGTGACCACGAGCAGGGAGACGTCGACCGATGTCACCCGGCATCCCAGCACGGCTAGGAGCGCCGCGTTGTATCCGGTGCCGGCACCGATCTCCAACACACGCATGCCCGGCACAACATCCAGCCACTCGATCATGCGGGCGACCAGCGACGGTTGGGAACACGACGACAGCACCACGCTCTGATCCCCGGATGCCTGTGTGCCCTCGGAAGCCTGTGTGCCCTCGGAAGCCTGTGTGTCACGGGAAGCCTGCGGGATATGGGTGACGAGCGCGCTGTCGGCATAGGCCGCGTCGAGGACGTCGCCGGACGGCGGGTGGTCCTGGGAGACCGTGAGGTAGCGCGGCGTGGGCCCCACACCGTCATAGAAGCCGGTCAGGCAGCGGTCCCGCCGGACGGTGGCAAACGCGCGCGCGACATCCGGCCGGGTGACGGCCCCGAGCATCCGTAGTCGCTCGACAAAGGCATCGAGCCGGGCCGATATCGGTGGACCGTCGTTTGCCGCGTCCACCGGGCCGCCCGCGGCGGACACTGCCTGATCCGTTTCGTCCACCTTCCCAGCGTCGGCCAGCGTGGCATCGTTTGCCAGCCATTCGACCGATTCATGATCGCAGTTGTTGACTTATTGTCTATTTCCATCATGTAGACCACGAATACATCAAGGATGTACACACTTCAGGACGGCAAAGAATCAGGCCGTTCACCTACCGGACACACCGAAGATCGGCCAGTTCGCGGCGCAGGTTGGCACGGGCTGCCGACTCCCAGTGGTGATATGCCCAGGGCGTCGCATATACCCGGCGGTCGAGCAACGCACGCAGGACGGCCGCCCGGCCGGCGACCCACTGTTCCGAGGAGGCCCAGCCGTATTCCCGCCGTACTCTGCGGACGTAGACGTCGTATGCGGGCGCCGGACGGGCGAGCACCCGCAGGTCCGCATCGTTGACCATGGCTTCGTCGGGTTCGGTGGACACATGCGTCCTCGTTGCCCGCACCAGCCGGTCGACGTCGCGGACCACGGACCACCGACATCCCAGAGCGGTCAGCGTGCCAACGGCCAGGTCCCCGGAGCGGGCCTCGTTGTCGCCCGCGCAGGTGTCATAGACCGCGTCATGGAAGAAGATCGCAAGCCTGCCGGCGGCAACCGCCGACATCGCGCCGGCGTGCCCGGTCGGCTGATCCCAGGCCCGATCAGCCGCGACAAGCGGCCGTAACGCGGTCAGCGTCTCGCTGATGTGACGGAATGTGTGGTAGTAGCGACCAGGCTCGCAGTAACGACGAGCCAGATCCGCAAAGGCGGCCGCCCGCCCGGCCTCATCCACCCGCGCACCCGCAGCCAGCAGCGCGCCGTCAAATAATCGCGCCAGCGGCGACAGCACGACGCTGCCCACATACCCCTCCGATGATCATCGCTCCCGAGTGGCTCTGCGCACCGCACCTGCGAGCGCATACCCAGACCCGATCATCGGCGCATTCCCGCTCCGAGGCGACGAAAGTGCCCAGGACGGCCAACACATGGCCACCGCAACGACCACACATCGACACTGCCATGACAGCGAGAACAAAAGTGATCACATCCATATCGCGGACCACAACGCTGTTTTGATCGAACACACGTACGATCATTAAACAGTGGAAACGATCATCACCATCGACGGCGAGGACGAGCAGCTGCACCTCGCTGACGGCCACGTCATGCTGGTCAACTGGCGGTCGGTCCGGACCATCCGGATCCGCCGGGTGAACACGACGACTCCGGGCTCCCCCACCCACCACCGCCGGGGGTACGGATCATGACGACCGCGCCCGCGGCCAGCTCAAGACTTGCCTTGGGCGCCAGCACAACACCGTCCACCTCGTTATGACCCACCGCGCCCGGACCACCGCCTGCGGCGCCTTGTGGTGCATGCCGGCGGCGATCGGTGAGCACCGACAGGGTCGCCGGTTCCAGCACCCGGATCGACCGCACCAACCCGGCGCCACCGGGATGGCGTCCCGGCCCGGACGTGCCCGGGTCCAGCTCGTAGCGTTCGACCCGCATCGGGTATTCCAGCTCCAGCGCCTCGATCGGGGTGTTCAGGGTGTTGGTCATACCGACATGCACACCGGACGGCCCCGGTCCGCGCGACGATGCGCCCTGGCCACCGCCCAACGTCTCGTAGTACGTCCACCCACGTCCGCCGATGATCAGATTGTTCATCGTGCCCTGCCCCTGCGCGGGCAGACCGGCCGGCCCCGAGCGGGCCGTCTCCGGCTGAGCCGATCCCGGCTGGGCCGCCTGCGACCGGGCGGCGAGGGCGAGGGCCGCGAGCACCGTGTCCGCGATCCGCTGGGATGTCTCGACGTTGCCGGCGACCACCGCTGACGGCCGGAGCGCGTCCACCAGAGACCCGGGCTCGGTCAGCACTGTGAGCGGCGCGTAGGTGCCGTCGTTAGCCGGGACGTCGTCGGGCAGCAGCACCCGCAACGCGAAACAACAGGCCGACCGGGTGACCGCCCGCGGGCAGTTCACGTTGCCGGGTACCGCCGGCGAGGTTCCGGCAAAGTCGACGGTCAGCCCGTCCCCCTCGATCGTCGCGGTCACCCGGATCGGGATGTCGTCGTCCCCCACGCCGTCGCCCTCCACCTCACCGACAGCGGTGTACCGGCCGTCCGGCAGACTCGCGATCATTGCCCGGCTCCGCCGCTCACCGTAGGCCAGCACCTCGGCGAACGCCTCCAGTACAACGGCCAGGCCGCGACGTTCGACGAGTTCGGCCAACCGGGTGCCGGCGAGCAGGTTCGCGGCGGCCTGCGCGCGCAGATCGCCACGCCGCAGCTCGGGGGTCCGGGAGTTCGCACAGATCAGCTCAAGGATGTCATCCTGCCACTCACCGTCGGTGACAAGCCGCACCGGTGGGATGATGAGCCCCTCCGCGTAGATCTCCCGCGAGTCGGCCGGCATCGACCCGGGTCGCATCCCGCCCACGTCCGAATGGTGCGCGCGGGTCGCTGCATAGGCGATGATCCCGCCATTCGC
>NZ_CAUVXG010000013.1:52993-61397 GCF_963555885.1 Protofrankia sp. Cr2 | reverse complement strand
GATCTCGCCAGCCGCCGCCAGCGGCGAGACGAGGGTGATATCGGGCAGATGGTTCCCCCCGGCGAACGGATCGTTGAGCACCCACACGTCGCCGGGCACGGCGCCGCGTTCGGCCACGGCGCGCACCGACTCGTACATCGCGCCGAGGTGCACGGGGACGTGGGCGGCCTGGGCGACCATCCGCCCGGTCGCGTCGAACAGAGCCGCGGAGCAGTCCCGGCGTTCCTTGATATTGGACGAGTAGGCGCTGCGCACGAGCAGCGTCCCCATCTCCTCGGCGACACCCGCGAACGCACTCGCCAGCACCGACAGTGTCACCGGATCCATGTCGTCCTCCGTTCGAAAACAGGCGGGTGTCCAGTGTCGCCGGCTCCCACAGCCAAGGCTGGCATACGCCGTAGAATACGCTTCGGGTAATTACAGGAGTACCAGTGGTCGTCACCCCGGAATTACTTCCGGGGTGACGACCAACCCGCCGGTGTGGGCTGGTCGGTGTGGGCTGGTCGGTGTGGGCTGGTCGGTGTGGGCTGGTCGGTGTGGGCGCGGGCAACAGCCGGGCCAGATAGAATGGAGAGGGCCATGGCGGACCTGAGCAACAGCACCGATCCGGCCACGAAGGCTGCGCTGTCGGCACATGTGACTCCCCGGCACTGTTCGAGGGAATTCTACGACAAGGAACTCGTTCGCCTGCAGACCGAACTCGTGCGGATGCAGGAGTGGATCGTTCATCGGGGCCTACGGGTCGTGGTGGTCATGGAAGGCCGGGACACCGCGGGCAAGGGCGGGACGATCAAACGCATCACTGAGAAACTCAACGCCCGACACTGCCGGGTCGTCGCTCTCGGCACGCCAACCGAACGCGAACGGACACAGTGGTATTTTCAACGATATATCCAACATCTGCCGGCGGCAGGTGAAATAGTGTTTTTCGACCGGAGCTGGTACAACCGGGCGGGCATCGAACGGGTCATGGGATTCTGCACCGACGAGGAGTACGAGGATTTCCTGCGGACCTGCCCCCAGCTCGAACGGGCGCTGGTACGGTCGGGCATCATCCTCGTGAAGTACTGGCTGTCACTGAGCGACAAGGAACAGGAAAGACGCTTCGGCGATAGGATCAAGAACCCGGACAAGCGGTGGAAACTGTCAAACATGGACCTTGAAGCCCGTGCCCGCTGGGTCGACTACGCCGAGGCCAAGGATCAGATGTTCGCCTATACGGACCTCAGGGACGTGCCCTGGTACGTCGTGGACGCCGATGACAAGCGAAGCGCCCGATTGAATCTCATCAGCCATCTGCTGACCATGATCTCATATGAGACCCTCCCGCAGGCGGACATTCAGCTTCCGGCACGGCAGGAACGCGCTTACATGCGTCCGCCGATCGACACCCAGACCTGGGTGCCCCGCCGCTACGTCGTCGACTGATCCGGCGCCGGCCGAATGTCCACAGTCGGCCGGCGCCCGTGGAACTTCTCCGTAATCAGAGGTGGATGTGCGCAAGTTCGTCATCATGGGTGTTCAGGGCAGCGGGAAGGGCACGCAGGCGAAAATACTCGCCGACGACCTCGATCTCGTCCACATCAGCGTGGGCGACATATTCCGCTGGAACGTCCAGAGTCATACCAAACTGGGCGCCCAGGTCAAACGCATCGTCGCCAGCGGCCACCTGGTCGGCGACGATCTGGTCGAGTCCGTCGTCCGCGACCGCCTCGCCAGTCACGACTGGAACTACGGCTTCATCATCGACGGCTTCCCGCGCAACGCCCGACAGGCCGAGTTCTTCCTGGAGAGCTACGACATCGACGGTGTGATCTACCTGGATCTCCCCGACGAGGAGGTCTACCGTAGAGTGCTCGCCAGACGGTTGTGTTCACGGTGCGGGCTGGACTACAACCTCATCGCGAGCCGCCCCCAGGTCGCCGACACCTGTGACGTCTGCGGTGGTCAGCTGCTGACCCGATCGGACGACAACCCCGCGGCTCTTGAGGTCCGCCTCCGCGAATATCATGAGAAGACCCGACCGGTGATGGAAATCTTCCAACGCAAGGAATACGTGGCGGTCGTCGACGCCCGACATATGGCCGTCGACGTGCAGGCCGAGATCCGCGAACACTTTGATCTACCCAAGATCGTGTCACAGTAAGGTCGCTCTAAGAGCGACCGCCGGCGCCCGAGGTGCGGGCGCCGGCGTCGATACGTGACCAACGGCGATACGTGAACAGCGTCCATACGTGACCAACAGCGATACGTGAACAGCCGGAATCACATCGCCGTTTATGGTCAGAAAACCATGTTTGCCAGGGACGACAGGTTGCGGAAGAACAACTCCCAGAACGTGTTGCAGTCAAGCATCCCGATCAACGGAACCTCCTTATGACGAGTAACACATTTCATCACGCGCTGTATCTATTTCGATACACAGAGTAGCCACAGGATCCGCGGTTGGCAGTAACCGCGCTGGGCGTGTTGGCATTCGGCGACGTGGGGACGCTGTCGATCGCGATGGGCGGGATACGGTACGGCCTGCGTGCCGTGCCGGGAGCCCGGCACCGCGAGAGGAGAAACGTCCGCGATGAGCGACGAGCAGCTCGTCCGACCCGCGCAGGTCAGCGGGTTCCCCGAGTGGCTGCCGGAGGTCCGGCTGGTTGAGCTGCGCTGGCTCGACGAGATCCGCCAGGGGTTCGAACGCTACGGCTTCTGTTCGGTCGAGACGCCATCCGTCGAAGCCCTCGAGGTTCTGATGGCCAAGGGCGAGACCTCACAGGAGGTCTACACGCTGCGCCGGCTCCAGGCCGAGGCTGCCGACGACGGCGATGCCCGGCTCGGCCTGCACTTCGACCTGACCGTGCCGTTCGCCCGGTACGTCGCCGCGCACTTCAACGACCTGGTCTTCCCGCTCAAGCGCTACCAGATGCAACGGGTCTGGCGTGGCGAACGCCCGCAGGAGGGCCGCTACCGCGAGTTCACCCAGTGCGACATCGACGTCATCAACGTCGACCACGTTCCGCTGCACTTCGACGCCGAGCTCCCCCGGATCATCCACGAGATCCTGACCGGCCTGAACATCCCCGCCTGGTCGATCAATATCAACAATCGGAAGGTACTACAGGGCTTCTACAGCGGCCTGGGCATCGACGACCCGCTCGGCGTCATCCGGATCGCGGACAAGATTGACAAGGTGGGCGCGGCCGGGGTCGAGAAACTGCTCGCCACCCGGACCAAGCTGACACCCGCACAGATCAGATCCTGTCTGGATCTCGCCCACATCCGTGGCGTCGACGCGGGCGTGACCGCGGACATCCGTCGCCTCGGCGTCACCTCCGACCTGCTCACCGAGGGTCTGGACGAACTGGCGTTCGTTCTGGACGAACTGTCGGACCTGCCTGCCGGCAGCGTCGTGGCGGACCTGTCCATCGCCCGCGGCCTGGACTACTACACCGGTACCGTCTACGAGGGAAAGTTCCTCGACTGGCCCGACTACGGCAGCATCTGCTCGGGTGGCCGCTACGCAGATCTCGCCGGGTCGTTCATCCGCCGGCACCTGCCCGGCATCGGGATGTCGATCGGGCTCACCCGGATCTTCGCCAAACTCGTGGCCGAGGGCCGCCTGAGCACCGGCCCCAGCTGCCCCAGCGACATCCTCGTCGTCCTCCCGAGTGATGCCCGCCGCGCGCAGGCGCAGGCCACCGCCGGGGCGCTGCGCAGCCGCGGCTACAACGTCGAGGTCTACCACCAGGCCGACAAGCTGGGGAAGCAGATCCGCTACGCCTCCCGCAAGGGGGTCCCGTTCGTCTGGTTCCCGCCGTTCGAGGACGGTAAGCCGCACGAGGTCAAGGACATGGCCGGCGGCGAGCAGGTCACCGCCGACCCGGCCACCTGGCACCGCCCCTGACCCGAGTAGGCGGCGCCAGATGGACGACATCAGATGGATACGGTAAACGCCCGGAGCGCCTGCGTGAGCAGTTCGAGTTCGTCGACGAGCACGGTGTCCCAGATATCGGGCAGTCCGCAGCCGTTCACTGTCACGCGTTGACTGAGGCCTTTGCGCAGATCCCGCAAGCAATGACGCAGCGCCTCCGGGGACGGCGGTTCGGGAGCCGTCCCCGTACGGTCGACCCTTTCCCGTCCGTACGCGACCGGGCTGTCGTTACGGTATCTGGCGAGCTGGGTGGCCTGCGGGATACACCGGGGGCTCTTTCGGTCACACAATGTGTACCAGCCGTCATCGCCGTACTTTCCCAACGTCCCTTCGCACAGAGCGGCGGCCCGTACCGCACAGCCCCATGGATCATTCTTCGCGATCGTCTGGACGAGTCGCAGCCGGGCGCGCAACAGAAGAAGCGAGGAATTCTCCTGATCGGACATGCCGATCGACATGAGCCATTCCGGATCGATGCCGGCTGCCGCCCCGGCGGTCGGCTTCTTCCTCCCCCGGACGCCATCACGGGGGGCCGGGACGAGCGAAAGCCTTCTCACCCTGACAGCAAGTGGCCGCAGCGACCGCGCCCACCCCTGGTCGAGCGCTGCCGCCGCGGCGCTGACGTCCAGACAGTCAAGCGCGGACAGGGCGACCCCGGCCAGTTCAGTTTCCCCTGCAACCCGGTTGAGCACGGCGCCCCGGTCGACCTCCACGATCGACTCGTTCGATCCCGCCGCAGCCTGACGGATTTCCACAAGCTGGGTCGGACAGGCCGCCGACAGGCCCCACTCCATACCCGTGAGCAGGAGCCCAAGCCCCTGGGGCTTCGGGCCGGGACCCGTGACCACCCAGATCTTCCCAACAGTGTCGAGCTCACGATCATCGACGGTGAGAGCGTCCCACACGTCACACCGAATGGCTTCAAGATCACTAAAGTCAATCCCGCATGTCAGCAGGACCCGGCAGTCGACGCTCTGGGCACATGCCTTCTCCTCCCACAGCCGGCCGATCCGTTCGGTCTCCGCGGAAACGATGATCCGGATCATCGGGACGATGTCATACCGACGTGCCTGCCTGATGAGATCGTCCAGACCGGACGGCTGTGAGTCTTCGCCCCTGCCCTTTCCCAAGGCGATGAGAATCAGGACACGCCGGTCACCGAGGTAGGGCCATCTCGGATAACCAATCTCCACGATCTTCTCGTCATAGCGGGGCAGATAACCCTGTGTCTCCAGAAAACGCCGAATGATCCGCGGATCCTTCGGGTCGGCCTGTTTCCCATGGGCCAGATCCTTGGCCGCATCCTCTGCCTCTCGAAGCTGCGGCTGAAGCAGGAAGTCAAGCGCGGATGTCTGTAGTCCCTTCGCCCGGCACGCGGCCCGCAATGCCTCGATCTCCTTACCTTCCAGCGTCTCTTGCCTGTTCCGAGTCACCCGATCGGGAAAGCGACGCCTGATCACGTCGTCGAGCTTTCCATCCAGGTCGGTACCGGGACCGCCCGTCCTGTCCCGGTCGGCGAGGCCACGGGTGCGGGTCTTCAGCCAGGCTCTGAAGAGAAAACCGTCGACCGCTTCGTAGCGGCCGATCCGTTCGAGTAGCACCCGGGCCAGATCCCCTTCGGGCATACCCGTGGCTGTGCCATCCTCCCCGTCGCGGTCGGTGGTCTCGGCCGCGAGAATCTGCCGATCCAGCCGGCTCCGCCACAGTTTATCGTTATCGGGATCGCCTTTGATCATAGGTGAATAGAACCGGTTCCGGATGAGCCAGCGTTGCGCGTTCTCCTTGTCGGCGGGAAGTTCCTCCCGGAGCGTGATCCGCCGAGCGGTCGCGCCGGTCAGGAGCACCAGTCGCGGCTCCACACCCGCTTCGAGTGCACCTGCCACCAGCCCGATCCCCGCATTGGTTGCGCCGCTGGTGAACTGGATGTCCACCTGAGGCAGGGTCCTACCCGCATATATGCTTATCAGCCAGTCACGGATGGCCACGCGGACCTTGGAGCTGTGAGGGGCGCTGACCTCCAGCAGCTCAACGGCACCTGGCTCGAAGCGGACGCCGTACAGGCCCTCGCTTTCCAGCCGCGCTTTCATCGCCATGCCGACGGGACGGGTGAAGTCCTCGTCGGGCGCCATACCGGCCTGTTTCCTGGTCACGACGAGAATGACCCGGTCGTACCGTGGCGCACCGTCCGCGAATACCGCCATCAGAGGCGCCGGACGCTTCGGGTCGGCGCTCGTCGTCAGCAGCCGGGCGGCCTGCGCCGGACCGGCGCTTTCCAACTCAGCGCATCTGGCCGCGAACGGTCGGCCGGAGCGCGTGCCGAGATCGGCGGCCCCGACCATGTGGACGAGGACATGACGGGGATCGGCGGGTTGCTGGTCGGTGATGGCCATCGCGTTACACCTTCCGTGGGCGGTGGTCGATCCTCCACGGGTTCCTGACGGACGACCCGCGGACCCCCGCACCGCGTCCATCTGCTCCCCCGGCGCAAGGATGACGTGGTGGACATTCACCGCTGGGGCGGGGGTGACGCCGTGCGGCCGGCGGTGGCGCCGTGAGCCCGGCGCCGTCCGTCCGGGGTGAGGTTGGCGGCCGTCAGGGGGACGGCGCCGGATCAGAAGGCGGCAGGCGATGAGCAGCGGCACGGCCAGTGAGACCGCCAGCGGGACTAACGGTGAGACGATCAGCCAGCACAGCGGGCACGCCGTGACGATCGGCGCACTGCGGGTGGTTGTGACCCCGGGACGGGTCGTGAGCCTGGCGGATCTGCCCCGCTACAGCATCGCGCTGGACGGGACGGTGCAGGGTCCGCAACTCGATCTCGACGGACGCCGGCTGAGCTTCGACCACCACGGCAACTGCGTGCGGCTGGTGACCTCGGCGACCTGCCGGCAGGTGCTGGACGCGCTGCTGCTCGGGCTCGACCCCACCCCCTACACCGTCTATGTCAACGACATCGACGCCGACACCGCCCTCGCCGTCGCGCTGCTGGCCCATCCCGAATGGGTCGCGCCCGACTCCGCGCACGCGCCGCGCACCCGGGCGCTGGTGGAGACCGTCGGCAGCCGGGACGCCCACGGCCCCGCCTACCCGGTGGCGGATCCCGCTCTGCTCGCCGAGTTCACCGCCGCCGTCCCGCTACCACGCCGTCATGGCCCGGTAGCCGACCCCGCCGGGGCGCTCGCCGGCTGCGTCACAGCCATCACCGGGCTGATCACCCGCGCGCCCGGAGAGAACCCGCGGCGCGCCACGCCGACCCGAAGGGAGCCGACCTTCACCGTCACCCACATCGGTACCGGCTGGGTGATGGCCACGAGCGCCGGCGACGGATTCGACCCGGTCTACACCGCCGGGCACACCCGCGCGGTGCTGTGGCGGCGGCTACCCGACTCCTCGATCGTCTACACGGTCGGACGGCGCAGCGACCTCGTCGATCGCTTCCCGGTCGGCCCGCCGAGCGATCCCGGGACGATCCTCGCCGCGCTGGCCGCCCGTGAACCCGGCTGGGGCGGCGGCAGCTCGGTGGGCGGCGCGCCGCGGCATCCTGACGGTTCCCGCAGCGCGCTCACCCCGGACGAGGTCTTCGCGGTCGTCGAAGCCGTCGTCCGTCAGGGGCGGGTGTGAGCACGAACCACTGACCTGGTTAGCGTTCACGTCCTGCTTCGGGGGAACAGAAAGGACATCGGATGGGCGTTACCTGCCACGTCGTCCTCATCGAGACGTCGGGAAACCAGGGATTCATCTTCGACACCACCAAACGGCGGGAGAACGTCGGCGCGTCCGAGCTCATCGACGGGCTCCGCCAGTGGGTGGACGACGCGCTGGCCGCGGAATTCACCGACTTCGACAGCAAGGCATGGCGAATCAGCGACGGTCGACCAGCGCAGCTGCTGGTGAACGCGGCCGGCGGCGCCAAGATCGTCGTCCGCAACCGGGACAAGGGGACAGCCCTGGTGAGCCTGGTCACCGCACGGGCGCTGCGGGCGGCCCCGGGTCTGGACGTGTGCGGTGTCGTCGGAGCGTGCTTCGACTGGGACGCCATCCACGAAGAGAAGGGACAACCGCCCATCAGCATGCTGGCCAGGCGGTGCCGCGAGGCACACCAACTGCTGCCCCTGGTCAAGAGCGGCCGCGCCGGTCCGATGAGCCGGTTCCTGCGCATTCCGATCGTGGACGAGTGCGCTGCCAGCGGTCTACCCGCCTACGACGTGGTGATCGACGGCGACGGTCCGCGATCACGCCAGCCCCGGTCACGTCCCAGCCGGGCCAAGCGCGCCGCCCAGGACGCCGGCTTCACCCGGCTCGCGCGTTACGCCGGAATCTCCGAGAAGGCGCTGGAGGACGTTGCCGACCATCTGGAGGATGTCCCCGACTGGGTCGCCGTCATCCACGCGGACGGCAACAGCCTCGGCCAGCTGATCACAGATCTCGGCAACAGACCCGAGGGCGCGCCGGCCGACGGCCAGCCGGCCGCGGGTTCAGCCG
>NZ_CAUVXG010000013.1:35272-52618 GCF_963555885.1 Protofrankia sp. Cr2 | reverse complement strand
CGCCGGCTCCATTTCGCTGGCCTTCACCGAGGCGTATCTCACCGCCTTCGAGGAGGTGACCCGTGCCAGTGAGCTCCTGGGTGGCGGACTCACCGCGTGCGCCGGGGTGGCCGTCGTCAAGCCGCACTTCCCGTTCTCCGCCGCCTACGACCTGGCCGAGGAACTGACCAAGGAGGCGAAGAAGACCGTCAAGCGGTACGCACCGCGGTCCTCGGGCCAGCCACGGCCACGGGCGTCCGCGTTCTCCTTCCACGTCCAATATGACAGCGGGGGCAGTGACCCGGAGCATCTACGGGAACGCATGCAGGTCCCGCCCGGCGCCGCCGACCTCGCCACCGAGCCTGACCGCAAAAAGCGGCGGAAACTGCGTGCCCTGCTGTACGCGCAGCCCTACGTCGTCACCCGTGACATGCGTGAACCGTGGACGCAGGGCCGTCACTGGGACGACCTCGTCCGGCGGGCCGCGGCGCTGATCGACACCGTCGACCAACCCGACGGTGTGCAGGAGTCCGGCGAACGCAAGTTGCCGACCAGCCAGATGCACGACCTGCGGGATGCGTTGTTCGCCGGGCGGGATGGCGCCGACGGCCGGTTCCGCCAACTGCTGCGCCATTATCACGACCGGGGGCTCAACCTGTTCGCCGCGCCCGCCACCCCGGCCGACACCGCGGACGGCGAAACCACGGATCCGGACACGGCCTCGCTGTTCTGGCGGATCAACGCCGACGAGCCCCCCGTCACCGGGCTGCTCGACGCGATGAACGCGGTCCAGCTCATGGGCGATCCAGCAGCAACAGGAGCATCGGCAACGGGAGCATCGGTATGACAACCACGACGCGGACCCGCAAGGCCCCGGTGGGTGGCCTCGCCCTGGAGCTGACCCTGTACCTGGACAGCGACTGGCACTGTGGCACCGGCCTGGGTGTTCCCGGCGGAGTCGACAAAGTGATCAACACCGACCACGACGGCCTGCCGTTCGTGCCCGGCAAGACCCTCACCGGAGTCTGGCGGGACGCCTGTGAACTGGTCGCCGCCGCGCTCGACAGCTCGGCGGCAACGTCAGCCGGAACGTCAACCGGAACAGCGACCGGAACAGCGACCGGGGCCGCCGGCGGATGGCATTCCTGGGTCGACTTCCTCTTCGGCAGCCAACCGGTCCTGACCGGCGCCGACCAACCCGCGCAGCACGAGCCGCGCCCGGCTGCGGTGTCGGTGCGCCCGGCGCGGTACCCGGCCGCGCTCGCCACCGCCCTACGGCCGATCGGACGGCGCCCGCTGCGCGACGCGGCTACCTTCGTCCGACCCGGCGTGAAGATCGATCCGCGCACTGGGCGGGCCGCGGACGCGTTCCTCCGCTTCGAGCAGATGGCGCGCTCCGGTGCACAGCTCACCGCGACCGCGACGCTGGCCGGCTGGTCACATGCAGGTACGGGTACGGGCCTGGATGACGACGGCCGCCGGGCCGCCGCGGCGGTGCTACTGCTCGGCGCGCGCATGGTCGAATCCATCGGCGGTAAACGCCGGCGGGGCGCCGGCCGCTGCCGCCTGGAGGTGACCGAGGCAGCCGCGGCTGACCCGGGCGACACGCCGCTACCGACACTGGCCAGCCTGGTCGGCTGGTTGCGGGGACGCGACGGCGTCGCCCCACCCGTTCCGACCGCTCCCGTCGAGGACTCGACCTCGGTCGATCCCGATCACCCTGGCGAGACCGGCTGGGAGATCATCGACCTGCGGCTGCACCTCGACACACCGCTGGTCGTCCAGGACCGCACCGTCGGCAACGCCGTCCGATCCCTGACATTCGTGCCGGGCTCGCTGCTGCTGCCCGCCGTCCTGCGGCGGTTGGGCGAACTGCCGGGCTGGGATCCGGCCGGGCTCGCCCGTGCCGGCACTCTCCTTGTCACCAACGCGACCGTCGAGGTGGACGGTGCGGCGGGCCGGCCGTTGCCGCGGACCTGGTTCCACCCGAAGGAGGACACCGCCGCGGCCGTGAACCGGCTGGTCGACGATCCGCGGGAACCCGGCGCCGCAGCAAAGCCCTACAAGGACAACTACGTCGGTGCGGCACCTACGGTGGCCACGGTGGCCGTCCGCCGACCGGAACGGACGATCCACACGCACAACGTCATCGACGATGCCCGGCAGCGGCCCACATCCGCGCTGGTCGGCCTGTACACCTACCAGGCTCTCGCGGCCGGGACCGTACTGCGGGCGCAGGTCCGGGTACGCGCCGGACTCCTACCTAAAAGCGCGGACGCGGCGTTGGCGGGTACCTGGGCGCTCGGCCGGTCGGCAAAGGACGACTACGGACAGGTCAGCGTGACCGTCGACGGTCCACCGAAACAGCTACCGGCTGCAGCAGAGGTACAGTCCGGGCTGGACGACAAGACGACGATCATCGTATGGCTGCTGTCGGACGTCCTGATCCGCGACAAGCGGCTGCGCCCGTCCACCGACCCCGTCGTGTTCGCGGAGCAACTCGGTGCTGCACTGCAGGTGCCGCTCACCCTCACGGCGAACAAGTCGGATGATTCTGGCGATTCGGATGGTTCGGATAGCTCGGACAGCTCGGATGGCCTGCTGCGGCGGGTGACCGCGACCCGGCGGGCCGAATCGTGGCAGCGCTCGTGGTGCCGCCCGCGCCCGACTCTGCTGGGACTCGCCGCGGGCAGCGTCCTGACCTTCACCGCCGACCGGCATCCGTCCGCGGAGAAACTGGCCGCCGTGCAGGCCGGCGGGATCGGTGAACGCACCGCCGAGGGGTTCGGCCAGATCGCCGTCAACGACCCGCTGCTGGTGATGCGGCCCGGCCGCCTCGACGACGGCACGGAGCGATCCGACGAAGACGACGACGACAACGACAACGACAACGACAAAGCCGAAACCGACGACAGAGCCGAAGCCAAGTCCGCGATGCCGTTCGTCCCACCCAGGGAAAAGGCCGCGTACGCGATGGCGCAGGTGATCGAGCGGGAGGCATGGCGGGCGCACATCCAGCGGGAGGCGGTCGCCGTCGCCGCCACGAACGAAGGGCGCGCCACGGTCCTCGGATTCGTGACCGGTCGCACGAACGGCAGCGTGAATCCGACCCAGCTCGGCCGGCTGCGCGACGTCCTGACCCGGCTGGAGGAAAAAGACGAAATCACCTACTGGCTGAGCCGGCTGTCGGCTGACGGCTGGCCATCGCAGGTCCGCGTGACGCTCAAGGAACTCCTCACGCAAAAACCCGAAAAGTCCGAAGAATCCAAGGTGTGGTCGCATCTGCGCCTCGGCCCGAAGCACGGCGCGAGCGTGGCGGCCGGTCTGATTCTCACCGACGGTGGAGCCGACCGGTTGCGCGCCGACACCGAGCTGTGGGCCGAAGCCGTCCGCACGCTGGTCACGAACTGCCTGACCGCACACCGCCGGGCGCTGACCAACCATGCCGGAAGCACCGGCGAGACCACTGGGGACGTGACGAGATGAGCCTGCCAAGCGTGGACACGGCGGTACAGGCCGGGCCGGTACAAGCCGGGCCGGTGCGGGCCGGGCGGCCCATGGTTCGGCGCCTGCGGGTGCGCGGCTGGCTGCGACTGGCGACCCCGCTGCACGTCGGCGGCCTCGGCGACGACCCGTCGGTCGACCTGGCGCTGGCGGTCGACGGGCAGTCCCGCCTCTACGTACCGGGCACGAGCCTCGCGGGAGCGCTGCGTGCCTTCGCCGCACGGTCGATCGCCGACGCGGGGGTCCTCGACGGGATCTGGGGCAGCGTCCCGCAGAACTCCTCCGACGCCGGGTCGGCAAGCCGGATCATCATCCATGACAGCCTGGTCACCGCCGACACCGATCCGGGTACGCCGTTGCCACGGTCGCGGGTCGAGGCCCGCTCCGGCATCGGCATCGACCGGGTGTCGGGAACGGTCGCACACGGGTTCCTCTACGGCCGGGCGGTGATCCCCTCCGGCACCTTTCTGCGCCTTGAGATCGACCTGGAATCCCCCGTGCAGGAGCTTTCAGCCGACCCTGCGACGGCGATGCTCGGCACGCTGCTGCTCGCGCTGGCGGGCGGCGGTCTGCGGCTCGGCGCAGCCCGGACCCGGGGCCTCGGCTCGGTCGTCCTGGCCGGAAAACCAGAGATCGTCGAGCAACGGTTCGACAGCCTGGACGGGATCCTCGACGCGCTCGGTCTGGTGACGGCACCCGCGACCAGACCGCTCACCCCGCAGGACCTCGGCGGCACCGACCCGGACGCCGATATGCTCCGGGTGGAGATCACCTGGCGCCCGGCCTCGCCGGTGATGGTGCGCAGCGGGGTAGACGGCTTCGCGATCAACGCACTTCCCCTGGTCAGCGGGGTCGAGGGTAGCGATCAAGTCGCGCTCGTCCTGCCCGGAAGTTCGATCAAGGGTGCGCTGCGATCGCACGCGGAGAGCATTGAGCGGACCGCCCGCGGGGTCGACGCCCCCCATCCGCTCAAGGTGGCGGCGGGGCCGGCACGGTCGGAGCGGTTCCGAGCCCAGCTCGACCAGCTCGCCGCCGTCAACGCCCTGTTCGGCTCCGCGGGCAGGACCGATACAGGTGATGGCGCGCCGTGCTGGGGAGTCGGAGCACTCGGCGCCGACGACTGCTACTCGACCCAGCCGATCTCCGGCACGCTGTGGCGCGCGCTGAACGGGGCCCACGTCGAGGGCCTGACCACCCCGCCTGCGAATCAGCCGCTGCGACCGCTGCGATCGTCGGAAAAAAGCCGTGCCCGCGTCGAAGGCCCCGTCCGCAAGGGCCTCAAACAGCTCGGCATGGACGAGGCCGAACACGTCGCGATCGACAGGTGGACAGGGGGTGCCGCCGACAAACGCCTGTTCAGCACCCTTGAACCGCATCACGTCGAGTGGCGCCAGCTAAAACTGACCGTTGACCTGCGACGGTTGCGCCAGTTCGATCAAGACGGCCTGACCCAGCCCGCACTTGCGCTGCTGCTGTTCATCCTTCGGGATCTGAGCGCCGGGCGGGTGCGGTTCGGGCACGGCGTCAACCGCGGCCACGGCGACATCACAGTGGAATCAATCACGATCAACGGCTTTCCGGATGCCAAGAATACCTACAAGAATCTCGACGAGTTGCTCGCGGAACCAGCCGTCGCCGAATGCGCCCAACGCTGGCGGGACTACCTCGACAACCATTCGGGGACCTCGACCTCGACCTCGACATCCGCCTCCGCCTCCGCCTCCGGTGAAGGGAATCCGGCATGACACTCCTGTACTCCGCTACATCCACGGACGTCACGCTGGCGGACGCGATCCGCCTTACCGGCTTGGGTGCCGATCCCGCTACTGATACCGGTGACGCGGTGGCGCTGCTGGCGAGTCCGAAGGCGTACACGGTGGCCCGGCTGTCCGGCGGCCGGCTCACCGACTCCGAGAAGACAATCGAGCTTCCTGCCGCCGGGTCCGCGGCGGTGTTCGAAGCCCGGATCTTCAACCGGGACGCCGAGCTGCGCTGGCTGCACACGGGCAACGGTGTCGGTACGGCGGTCATCGTGGCGGAGTCCCTCGACCTGTGCGCCGGGCTCGCCAAGCGCCTCGATCCGCTGGACGCCATCGAGACGATCGAGAACAAGTACCTGCTGTGGGGCCGGCCGTTGCCCGCGAGCACCGATGTCGGCACCGGCACAGGCGGGCCGTTGACCGGCGGGCCGCGGTGGGTCCGGCTGGCCGAGGCCCGGATCGGCCTGCTCGACGTGCCGCTACCGCGGGCGCCCCGGCCGGAGGAGTGCGTCTACCTGCGGACCGTCGAGTACGTCACCACCGAGCCTGACCACGGCAACGCCGGTGTCGCCGAGGAGCGTCTCGTCGAGCTGTTCCTCGCGCTGCCCAAACAGTCCGACGCCACCAACGCCACCAACGCCGGTACCCAGGCCCGACCTCACGCGGAGGCGAGAAGATGAGCAGCCGTTTCGGCACGATCGTATGGAAGACGACCACTGACGGCGCCCGCAAGATCGTCATCAACGAGGACGGCGCGGGAGAGCGGCGCTTCGAACGCCGATTCCTGGACGAGACACTGACCGGGTTGAGCGATGACGATCTCGCCGGCCGGTCCGTCGAGTTCGACTGGGCCGGTGGACGGGCCAAGCGCATCCGCGACAAGGGCACCGCGGCTACAGCACAAACCCCGTCCCCGGATGCCGCACCGGCAGCCGCGCAGCCCACTCAAACGCGTGAGCGGCCCGCGTCCCGCCAGCCACCGCGACACATGGCACCGGCGCGGCCCGCCAGACAGGCGACCACCGCCGAGCGGCAGTCGGATGCGCCCTACCGCGCTTCGGATCCGCTGAACGCGTTCATCAACCCGTACGGGTTCGTCCCGGCACCGCAGCGCGACCCTTCGCACAAGACGCTCGGCGACGTGGGCGACAACCCGACGGATCACGAGCGCCTGCCCGGCCACGACCGGCTCCGAGAGAACCGCTGGTCGGGGACGATCGGCGTCACCCTCACGGTTGCCACGCCGCTGCTGCTCCTGGACACCGCCGGCGTCACCCCCAACAACGAGGGCCATGCAACCTACGGCGTCCTGGAACGGCCGGTCACCACCCCGGACGGCCGCCACGAGCGCCGCCCGCACCTGCCACCGACGGCTGTAAAGGGCATGCTGCGCAGCGCCTACGAGGCGGTGACGAACTCCCGCTTCGGTGTCTTCACCGGCCACGACTCCCGGTTGGGCTACCGGATGGCGGCCCGCGACGGGCTCGCGTCCATCCCGGCGCGAGTCGTCTGCGACGGCGGCACCGCCAAGATCGAGCTGCTGCCCGGGACGACACCCGCAGGCCACCAGGGCCGGCACGGTTCGCCCATGCACGCCGCATGGCTGCCTACCTACTGGACGCCGAAGGGCTCGCAACACGTCCGCTCCGACCAGAGCGATTTCAACATCGTGATGCCGGACGGCGCACGGCCCGAGCATGGCGCGGCGGTGCGAGCGCGCATCCAGCTCGTCCAGCATCACCGGTGGGACCGCCGATCGGCCACGCATACACCTGACTTCCAGCTGTGGTGGGTGCGCTCACTTGCCGAACCCGGCCAGGAACCACATCAGGCGCCGCTGCGGACGTCCCGCCAGAACGGGGCGTCATGGTACGAGCCGATCGGCCCGGAGAAGATCGTCGACGGCTGGGTGTGCATAACGAACCGGAACATCGACCGCAAACACGACGAGCGGGTCTTCTTCTACGACGCCGACGACGATCTGCGGGAGACGTTTGAACTGAATGAAGGTTTGCAGCGTATCTGGCACGACATCATCCACGGTTATATGAACGCGCACCGGCCCGGTGAGTTGAAGACCCCGGACCCCAAGGATCCCGGGAAGATTGTCGCAAGTCGCCACCTGGTTGCGCCGGACGGTACGAAGCCGGATGGCGTGGAACCCGATGAACTCACCGACGGCGATCTGCTCTACGTCCGGCTGGACGCCCGCGGTGAGATCGACAGTCTGTATCCGGTGACGATCGCACGAGAGTTGTTCAGCGCCGCACCGATCGACCTGCTGGATCCCTCGCTGGTACCCGCAAACACGATCAGCGAGCTGTCCCCGGCGGACCGGGTGTTCGGCTGGGTCCGGACCGACGAGCGAGCCGACGAGCCGACCGAAAACCGGGCCGCCCGCGACGGGGGTGACCCGGCTGATGCCTGGCGGGGCAGCCTGCGGATCGGACCGGTCCGCTGCGACCAGTCGTGGAATTCGGCGGTGGAACGCTTCGAAGGCCGTGGATTGCCGCTGGCGATCCTCGGTCAACCCAAGCCCGGCCAGGGCCGCTTCTACCTGGGAGCCAAACAGGCAGGCCAGCCCGTGCCACTGCGGACCGGGCTGCCCAAGGCGGGCTGGTTCGACTCCGCCGCGCAGATGTTGCGCGGGCGAAAGGTCTACCCGCATCACGCCGGCCTGCCCGACGGTTACTGGAAGAACCCGACGGCCGATCGCACCCAGAAACTGGACGGCGGGCGTTACCAGGAATACCGTCGGCCGCGGAAGTCGCTCGTGCCCGAGGATTCCCGCGCGAACCCGTTGAACCGCGAAGGAACCGCCTTCGCCACACAGCATTCGGGCGGGGTGAACGACGAGAACCGCGACGACCAGAACCGGTCGGTGAACGGCTGGGTCCGGCCCGGGACCACATTCACGTTCACGGTCGACGTCCGCAATCTGGCCGACGTCGAGCTGGGCGCGCTGCTGTGGCTGCTCGACCTCGACACAAACGGCGGCGATGGCGACGGCGACGGCGACGGGAAAGGCGGGAACGCAGCCCGGTTCCACCGGCTGGGCTTCGGCAAGCCGCTCGGTTTCGGCAGCGTCCGGCTCACCGTTGACCCTGCCCGGACAGACCTTCGCACCGGCGCGTCGTGGGCGCAGTACTACCGGTCACTCGGGCCGGAGAAGCGCCCGGACGACGGCTATCCGGCCGCGGCGCGGGCCAGCGTCGACGCCTTCACGAAAGCGGTCTCCCCCGGGAATCAATTCGAGACGGTCCCGCACATCAAGGCATTTCTCGCCGCGGCAACGGGTGATGCGTCGGTACCCGTGCACTATCCGCGGGTGCGGCCCAACGGCCTGCGGGTCGACGTCCCGGTGCCGCCTGACCCGCGGGGCCGCTCGTTCGAGTGGTTCGTCCAGAACGAGCAGCAGCAGGGTGGCCGCGTCCGCGACAACCGCGGCGTCAGCCTGCCCGACCTCGGCGTCGGTCACCTGCCCATCCACCCCGAAAAGGACCGGTAGCCCGATCCTCATCCGCTGGGCGACCCGGCGACCCCACGACCCGGTTCGCCCAGCGGCCTGCCACGAGTGGAAGGTTCACGTCAACCTTCCACTCGTCCCAGCAAGGCGTGCGCATGGGCGGGACGGAGGTGATCGTGGTGTCATGGCAGTGGGACCGTGCCGAACAGGACCCCCGGCCGCCGGACCGTTGCATGGAGTGCAAGCGTGGCGTCATTCGGTTACGGACTGGCGGAGTCCGAAGGGAGGGATGCCGGATGGCGACAAACGCGAGTCTGTTGGCGGCGCTGGCCGGCGTCCCGTCCGCATCCCGGCACCTGCAGGGCAGTTTCGGGCCTGCCACGCTGCGCCTGGCCGGGGCGCGGGCGGTCCTGGAACTCGACGACGGCGCCGCTCCCCCACTGCGGTTGACCTGGACCGATGGACCCGGCCACGCGGTCGGCGCCCAGGTCGCGGCCCTGCTGCGCACCCATGGGACGGCCCTGTTCGAACGGCTCGACCTACTGCGGATCGCCAGCCGCAGAAAGATCACCGACCCGCCGCCGACACCGGGGACGTCGGGGACGTCGGACGCACCCCGGTCGGTCCGGGCCACGACCGTGGACGACGGGATCCGCATCGAGATCGCGCCCCGGACAGGCTCGCCTACGGGCCATGACCGACCTCGCGCAGCAGAGCGCAGCACACGAAACGTGGTGCTGTCCGCGGCACAGGCCCGTGACCTCGCGGATCTACTGGAGGCGTGGGCCGCGCTGCCCGCATAACGGTTTCCCGCATAACGGTTTCCCGCATGACGGTCGCCGGCATCACGCGGCCCGCCCGTCGAGGTCGTGCAGCAGGACGTCGACCCATTCGACGCCGGCCCCGGCGACAAGGCGCGCAAGGCGGTCGACCTCGTGGCCGGCACGTTCGTCGTCGAGGCGCAGCAGCCGCCGGGCAAGCGCCCCGACGTCGACCTTCCTGCCATGGGCGATGTCGGTGATCGCTTGCAGTAACATTTTCGTCACCGAATTGACCTCGAGCTCGGCGAGAATTGCGTTCCGCGGAACACTCGTGTCTGCCGCCGCCACACAGATGTCCTCAGGCGAGGGCGCGTGCCCACCGGCGATTGCGTCCGACACGGTCTGCGCGCGCGGCACCGCCACGGCCCGCTCGTAGAAATCGCGATTGCACTGACGCAGTGTCGCCAGGGAGCGCTGGAGCCGCTCGCTCACCTCAGCCGCAGTGAGCCCGAACCTCAGTTCCATGGACGGCAGCGAAAACGGGTCGGTAATCTCATCGCGAATTCCGAGCAGGAACTCGATGAGAATGTCCCGGGCAACCGGATCCACGCGCAGCGGTGCGGCCCAGGCCGCCTTGCGGATCGCCACCTCCGGACGGGTCGGCAGACCGCGCTCATCAGCCGACTCCCGCCGCACCGTCGGCACGATCCGCCCGGACGTCGGGTAGTTAACGAGCTGCGCCCATGCCTTGCGCAGCCAGTCCAGCTCAGCCGGGGTCTCCTCGCGCGGCTCGAAGTCGCGCAGCAGGACACCGAAGACGGACGCGTCCTGCAGGTCGGCTTCCGGCGCGACGATATGGTCACGGATGATCCGCCATTCGCGGATCTCCTCGCCCCCGTTACGGCTACGGGCAGACACCGTCGGTATCCGGCCTACGAGCGCCTCGCGCAGCACCTCGAATCCGTCGGTCAGCAGACCGGTCCACAGGGGAACGCAGCGGTCGCACAACGGCCCGGTGAGCGTATCGGTGACGTTGAAAAGCGGCGGGCGCTCGGGCCGGCAGGCGCAGGTGCCGGGCTTGGCACGACGGACGCCGTGGACGACCCGCGTCCACAACGCCGGGCCGACGAACTCCGCAAAGGCCAGAAACGCGATGTCGTCGTTCTCGCTTGCGATGTCGGCAATGGTCAGCGGAAGCATCGGTCCTCCTGTGAAGGGCATGCCGAACCATGGGTGGGACGGCAACAAGACGACGCCGTAAAGGCGTCACAGCACCCAGATCTTCTGAGCGCTTCACAGGAGACCGAGATCGCGATGATCCTGGTCGGCGGTCGAGTGATACCCGACCTGGGCCGCATGACGTACGAAGCGGCCGTGGTTGAAACGTACGGGAAGCAGGTACGAGCCGTCAAGACCGGTTCGTACCCGACGGATCGCCCCGACCTGGGCCGGCCAGCAGTCGACCCACCCTTCGGGTTCCCAGTTTCGATCTTCACCTATCCCCCTGTGATCCTCACGATGGAGAACAGGTCAGAATAGGGGACGCTGCGGTACCACGACCACGGGGGTGCCCGACTCCGTTTCCCCCTCGGAGCACTACCGTACGTGCACGCTGCCTTTCAGGCTGGGACTACCAGTCAGCGGGGAGCAGCGCCAGCCCACGCGACTGGCGGGGAGGGCGCGCTCAGCACGGTGCGCGGTGTGGTCTACGCTCCCGGAACAGGTACGGGGGGGTTGTCATGCATAGTCTTCTTTGCCTACCAGCCAAACGGGTCCGACCAGGCCCTCGTCCAAGGGGCCAGCCAATGACGCTGACAGCTCCCGCCTAATCCGTGGCATGCTCGGCGCCTGTCGTTTTGCACTCTGTGCTGGCGAACGACGCCCATTGATGGGCGAACTGCGTAGCCTTTGCCAGTAGGGCGTTGCTATCTGTCCGCCATATGAGCGGACCTCGCAACGGTGTATCCGTGTCGTCGCTCTGCGTTCGGCGCGTCGCGGTCGAGGAATGCTGACGCACCTATGTGACGCGGGCCGGCGGCCAGCTGGCCGTCTCCGGCAAGACCATGAGAGGTACCTGATGCGGGTGTTGACAAGTTGCGGCCTATCCAGGTCGGTCGGCGCTGCGGCGCTGCGACGGGTCCTGGCGCTGGTCGTGGGCTTGCTGCTGGCCTCGGCCCTGGCCGGGACCAACCGGTCGACTGCCACGACGCCCACATCCGGACAGGCACAGGCACCCGCATCGGCATCGGCATCGGCAGAGCCCGCGGGCACACACGGGTATCTGCGGGCGGTGGCGGCCGTCCCTGGCAAGTAAAGGATCTGCTCGGCATCGACGAACTCGCGCCCGCCGCAGGCCACGAAAGCCTTGGCCTCGACGGGGAGGGCTCCATCTGGAGAACCTGGTCGTGTCCCGCTCCCTGGCACACTGACGTCCTCGATGCAACAGGGTCGGTAGGAAGGGTCGGTAGGAAGCGTCGCTATCGCAGCCCTCGCCACCTACCCCGGACCGATTCGAGCCGAAGCGTTAGGTCATTTTGGTCGTTATAGTAACGGTTTCCACCTACCTCTCACCCGACGCCAGCGCCAGGGCAGGCGTGGCGCAGATCCCAGTGGAACTTCGGTCCAGGTGTCTGTGAAGTGTCGGTCCATGAGGCTGTGAAATGTCGGTCGAATCCTCCGTCAGATGTATACTGAAGCTGGCCGACATCCGCTGTGAGCAGGAGTTTTCTCGTGCCAGTAACCGACCTGCAACGGGCCTGCGTCTCAATCGCGGAGGAGTACCTGTCGGTATTCCGTGTCGTGATCCTGAACGGCCCCCGGCAGTCCGGCAAGACGACGCTGCTTCGGCACCTGCGGGAGCGCCATGGGGGCACCCTGCTCAACCTCGACGACGAGCAGACCCTGCAGGCGGCGACCAGCGACCCGGTGGCTTTTACCGGAAGCGGCACGGAGCCACGGTTCATCGACGAGGTTCAGCGAGGTGGCGACGCCCTGGTCAGAGCTGTCAAGGCCGAGGTCGATGCGGCGCCGCGCCCCGGTCGGTACGTCCTGGCCGGGTCCACCCGGTTCCTGACAACGCCCAGTCTGTCGGAGTCCCTGGCCGGCCGCGCCGGGGTGGTGGACGTCTGGCCTCTCTCCCAAGGTGAATTCAACGGCCGGTCCGACAGCTTCATCGACCATGCCTTCGACAACCCCGAATCGCTCTCCAGCCTCCGGGCGTCGGTATCCGACCGGGCGGATTACTTCCAGCGGGTCTGTCGCGGCGGCTTCCCCGAACCTGCCCTGATGCGGACAACCCGCTCTCGCAGGGCATGGTTCCGCAGCTATGTCGAAGCCATCGCTGAACGTGATATTCGCGAGATGACCCGCATCAACGAACCGAGCTCGATACGAACCCTGCTGGCCTACCTCGCATCGGTGACAGCCCAGGAACACAACACCGCTAACACGGCAAACAAGAGCGGCCTGCATCGAAGCACGGTCAGTCGGTACCTGGAACTACTCGAAACCGTTTTCCTTATCCACCGACTACCGATATGGTCCCGAAACCTGACCGCCCGGGTCGTCAAACACCCCAAGCTCCACCTCACCGACACCGGCCTCGCCGCCGCGCTTCTCGGCGTTTCTCCCGACGCCCTGGCCAGACCGGTGTCGCCGCCCCGCGGCCCGTTGGTCGAGACCTTCATCGTCAACGAACTGGCCAAACAGGCCACCTGGAGCGAGAACTCGGTGCGGCTCCACCATTGGCGGGTCAGCGGCGGTGCTGAAGTCGACATCATTCTGGAACGCGACGACGGTCAGATCCTCGGTATCGAATGCAAGGCGACCGACACGGTCACCGGTAACGACTTTCGCGGCCTGGCCACGCTCCGCGATCTACTCGGCCCGCAGTTCGTCCACGGTATCGTCCTACACACCGGGCACCAAAACGGCGCGCTTCGCTTTGGCGACAGGCTGGTATCGCTCCCGATAGCAGCCCTTTGGGAAGCCGGGGCCTGAATCGGTTTTCCATACGGCGCCGCGTCAGGACGACGCTCGGTTCCCTGATATCCTGGCCATCTGTTGATGGCGGTGTCGGCCGTCCCTGGCAAGTAAAGGCTCTGCTCGGCATCGACGAACTCGCGCCCTCCCCGGGACACCAGGCGTCTGAATGCCTGAACGCCGCACGCGGGAGGTCAGAAACGCGGCTATAGAAGCCTTTTCCACCTACCCCGGACCGATTCAAGCCGAAGCGTTAGGTCATTTTGGTCGTTATGACGACGGAAATCGCCTACTCCACGATCGCAGTCAGGCCGAGGGACGTCTCCGAAGCCCATGGCCTGAGCATGCCGGCCCCGACGGGCATCCGTCCGTCAGTAGTCAAGGAGAATCCGCGTCAGCGCATGGGAGCCCGCGACGGCGACCCTTCGTGCCGGCGGCTGGCCGGTGGGTCCTACCGTGATGTCCGACCCACCAGAAGGTAGGAGGGGATTGTGCCCGCTCGCATTATCGTGACCATCAGTCCGGCATCCGCGGGAGCGCTGCCGCCACCGCACACGGGCCCGGCGGTGAACGCCGCCATCCTCGCCGCCGTCCGCGACGGGCTGTCACCCGAGGCCAGCGCATACCTTCACGACGGTTCGTCATCCCGCCCGTTCGCAGTCACACCGCTCCTCGACGAACGCCAGCGAACCCCGGCCAGAACGTCCGAGCACGTCCGCTTCGAGGTCGGCGTGCTACGCGACGAGATCGTCGGGTCGATGCTCGCCGCGCTGAGTTCCCGTGACAGGTGGCGGTTCGGTTCCACCGACTACACCACGCAGTCGGTGGATCTGGTCGAGGCCGAGCCCTACGCGAATCTGCTCGCCGCCGCGCCACCGGCCACATCCTGGGCGTTCGGACTGGTCACCCCGGTCAGCTTCGCGACCGGCCGTGGGGATGGCGCCCGCCGCCAGCGCATCCTGCCCGATCCGGAACGGGTCTTCGGCACCCTCGCCGCGCGGTGGCAGATCTGGGCGCCAGACAGCCCGCTGCCCCCCGACCTCGACGACGCGATCGACGATCACCTTGAGCTCGTCGATATGCGCCTGGCCACCACCGAGTACATGGTCAAAATCGGGGCGCCCAAGCGGCGCGGTTGCGTCGGGTTCGTCAGCTACACCCTCGCCGAACCCGCCGGGGTCCCACCGGGAACGCGCAGCGCCATCGAGTCCCTTGCCCGCTTCGCCTGCTACGCGGGTATAGGCGACCGGACCGCCAGCGGCATGGGCTACGCCGTCATCGACCCGGACTGACGACACACTCACAACCAACGCCGGCGTTGCCCCAACCCCGCGACGCCACGTCCCTATTGCCGACCACTAAGCCGACCGGACCGGCCCCTGCGGCGCCGGTGTCGCCGACTGGCTACCATGCCCAAGCCCGCAGTCATCGGCCCCTGCAATCGGCTGGCTCGGGTCGAACCTCTCGGAGTAGTCGGGCGTGCCGGGTGCGGGACGGTTGGAACTGACCCGGTGACTTGGAGCGAGCAGACCGTTGTTCATTGCGTCACAGTCTTCGTCCCAGTAAAGGGAGCCACGGCCGCCCCCGAGATATGGACCTTCCTCGCCAGCCCGCACCGACCCGGTCTTATAAAAGCGGAAAATCATGTCCCGGTGCACGATTACCAGCGCCGCTTCCGATCCGCGGCGCAACGGATAGACATACACCTGATTCGCATGGATCTCCAACTCCTGGGAATCCGAACCAATTGCGAAGGTCACGGTGCCGTCCACCCGCACATCGGGAACCATCAACGTCACGCCCGGTGCGAAATGCGCAAAAAAAGCGAGACCCCGACTGTGGTCCGCCGGATCGGCGGCCATCCACTTCTGGACGGCCTTCCGCTCGCGATCACCGAGAAGCGCGAATACGACATCTTCGTCACCGGCGTATACTCGGGGGTCCAGGTAGGCGACGGTCATGTATTCCTTGCTCTTCCGCAGAGCCGTGTCGACCTCGGCCGCGGTGAACCTCCCCGTGGCGGCTGCGGCAGGCAGCACGATGCCGTCCGCACCGGTGGCGAAACGAGCGGCCGCGGTACCCGCGTACGGGTCGGCGGAAGCCTGCCGCACGCCAGGATCCGGGGTGGCAGAGGGCTGACCGGACGGCTCCCCGGATGCCTGCCCAGTCGGCAGTGCGGTCGCCAACGCGGCCGGCTGGCCGTTGCCCGCCCGACGCAACGCCGGGAGGCCGAACACCACGCCCGCGGCGAGAGCCGCGACGCAGGCGAGCGCGAGTACACCGCGTAGGACGCGACGGACGACCGTCCGTCGACGCCGCTGGGCGTGCTTGCGCAGAACGTCCGTCCACGGGTCGTACTCATGAATGCTCACTGAGCGCCCTCACCCGGGCACGACGTCGACACCACGCCAGTATGTCGTGACAACGCCGTACACGCTGGTCCAGGTCTCCGTACCGGCCGACCTCATAGGGTTTTCACCCCAGTGGGCGCATGGCCCTATGGGCCGCACCCATATCGTGATCTTGATGATGGCCGGGTGCGGTGCGCTCTTACAGTGTCCCGCAATCGGGTAGGGAACTCGCCGGGCGCTCTAAGCCGGACGGAGTTTCTCCAGACAACCCGGAAAATCCGCGTCAACCCGACAAACAACCAGGGGAGGTCCTGCAATGGCCGAAGGTGACGTCGTAGACGTTCTGACGCGCGACCACGGCAAGGTCGAAGAATTGTTTCAACGTTACGACCGGGCAGCCTCGACGACGGAGAAGAACCAGCTGGCGATGAATATCTTTATTGAGCTGCTCCGACACGCGGCGGTCGAGGAGAAAATCGTCTATCCCGAAGCCAGAAAGATCATTCCAAACGGTGACGAGGTGATCGGGAGGGAGATCTCCCAACAGGCCGCGGCCGAACGGACCATGGCGGCGCTCAGCGCGACGAAACCAACCGACCCCGATTTCGCCCACTTGATGCGCGAGTTGATGGAGATGATCCGTGAACACGTGTGGGAACAGGAGGAAGTCTGGTTTCCGCAGCTGCGCCAACGGATGTCAGCAGACAATCTTCGACAGCTCGCCGAGCAGGTGGAGGCTATGCATGCGACCGCACCGACGCAGGCAGCCGCATCGACCAGCTCTCGATCGTCCGCTTCGGACCGACCTCCCGGCAGGCTCCTCCTCGGCATGGGCACCGGGATCGTCGACCGGGTACGCCAGATGGTGACATCTTTGCTACGATTCGTTACAGTCTTTGCCGAGTTCGTCCGCCGACCCGCAGCCGGCGTCCGTGCGGCGCGTTCCGGTGGTGGCGCCTCCGCCCCTGCCACCGGCTGAAACACCGGGAACACCGGGAACACCGGGAACACCGGGAACACCGGGTTCACGAAAACGGGGCGGCTCCGCCACGCAGGACCGCGGAGAGCCTCCCGTCGGGGTCGAGCACAGTCAGGAATGCCTGGCTGATGGCGCCGAGCTGCTCGACCTGGGTCGGGCTGAGCCCGTCGAAAACAAGCCGCCGTACCGTCTCGACATGCCCCGGGGCCGCCGCAGCGAGGACGTCGAAACCGGCGTCGGTGAGCACGGCTATCTGGCCGCGCCTGTCGGTCGGGCACCTTTCCCGGCGGACCCAGCCCCGCTCCTCGTGGCGCGCCACGACATGGGACAGGCGGCTCTGGGACGAGTTGGTCGCGCGGGCCAGCTCGCTCATCCGCATGGCCCGGTCGGGCGTCTCAGAGAGAATCACCAGCACCGCGTAAGCAGCGTGGGTCATGCCGGCCTCGCTCTGGAGCTGCCGGTCGAGGGCGTCCGCAAGCAGCTCGGTTGCCGCGACGAAAGCCCGCCATGCTCGTTGCTCTCCCGCGTCGAGCCACCGCGTTCCGGCCATGGTCACAGCGTAGAT
>NZ_CAUVXG010000013.1:19252-35020 GCF_963555885.1 Protofrankia sp. Cr2 | reverse complement strand
CAAATTGCCCGGGAAATTGTTTGTGCGAGCATCTATATACTGGCTGGGCACGACCTCAGACGCCTCAAACCGGCGCCCCCATGACCTTCCCAGGAGGAAACAGTGACGTCTCCCACGATCACGCCCGACGAGCTGACCGGCACTTGGACGATCGACCCGGTGCACAGCCGGCTGGGCTTTGCCGTCCGTCACGCTGTGGTAACCACGGTTCGCGGGAGCTTCGGCAGCTTCGAGGGGACACTGAACCTCAACGGCACCGAGCCGCTGTCGTCCAGCGCCACCGTGACCATTTCCACCGCCAGCATCGACACGGGCAACCCCGATCGGGACGGTCACGTGCGCAGCGCCGACTTCCTCGACGTCGAGCAGTACCCGTCGATCACCTTCCTCAGCAGCAGCGCGAAGAGCGGCGGCAGCGACACCAGCTTCATCCTCAGCGGTGACATCACCGTCCACGGCGTGACCAAGCCGATCGACCTCGAGATCGAATTCGGTGGTTCCGCCAAGGACCCGTTCGGCAACACCCGCGCCGGTTTCGAGGGTTCGGCGACGATCAGCCGCAAGGAGTTCGGGATCACCTTCAACGCTCCGCTGGAGAGCGGTGGCCTCCTCCTGAGCGACAAGATCAAGATTGAGCTCGACATTTCGGCGATCAAGTCCGTCTGATCGACTCCAGCCCTGCCCGGATCGTTCTCGCGCCACCTTCGGACACCGCAGCCACAGCCACGGGCAAATCCGCGAGCGGCGCGAGAACGATCCGCGGACCATCCGGATCCGCAGCGGCGTCGAGCGTCATCACGAACCCGAGAACCTGCTCGGGATCATGAATGATAGGTACCTCTACAAACTGTGGCCCATCGGGCACCAACGATTTGATCTAGAAAAACCACTGGTACATAAGGGAAAGTGCCCTTGGTAGGAATCGGACCTACGACCTATCGCTTAGGAGGCGATCGCTCTATCCACTGAGCTACAAGGGCGTACCAAGAGCATAGCCGTGATATCGCAGCCAGCTCACGCATCGGCGTGGGTGGCAGGTAGCCGACGCGGTGCCGCCGGGCCCCGCCCCGCCCCCGCGGGCGCCGAGCCCGTCCGGTCAGCCGAACTGTTCGGCGAGAGCGACGAGCTCCTTACACCGCGGGCACACCGGGAACCGCTGCGGGTCCCGCACCGGTTCGAACTGGTAGCCGCACAGTGCGGTCACCCGGCCGCCTTCGATGGACGCCCGGACAATCTCCTCATGGCGCGCGTAGTGGGCGAAGTCGTTGCCCTCGTCCGTCCCGCTGTGGGTGGTCTCCGGCGCGATCTGGGTCGAGCTCATGGATCCAAGTGTAGGACGTCTCGCCACGATCTCCGATTCCCGATCGAACCCACCCGAGGACCGATCGGGCGGGACTGCACGGCGCCTCGCGGGCGTACCCTGGTAGCTGGACGAAGGAGCCCGGTGACTGGACTTATCGACAGTACCGAGATGTACCTCCGTACCCTCTACGAGTTGAGGGAAGAGGGCATCCCGCCGCTGCGTGCGCGCCTTGTCGAAAGATTGCACGTCAGCGCTCCGGCGGCCAGCGAATCGACCTCGCGGCTGGCGAGCGAGGGGCTGGTCGCCCTCGCTGAGGACCGCACCGTGCAGTTCACCGAGAAGGGTCTCGCCCGCGCGACCGCGGTCATGCGCAAACACCGCCTGGCAGAGCTGCTCCTCACCCGGGTGATCGGCCTGGACTGGGCTCTGGTCCACAACGAGGCGTGTCGATGGGAGCATGTGATCTCCGACGAGGTGGAGATGCGGCTCACCGAACTCCTCGGCGACCCGAAGAGATGCCCGTTCGGCAACATCATCCCGACCGGCTCGTTCGACCGCCCGGCCGGGCCCCGGCCACCGGCTCCGCTGAGTCTGCTGGCCGCCGCCGACTTCGCGGGTTCCCGAGCGACCCCGGTCACGGTCAGCTGGATCTCCGAGCGTCTGCAGACGGACGAACGCACAATGCGCCAGCTGCGCGACGCCGCGGTGATCCCAGGCGCCACAGTGATCGTCCGTGGGCGCGGTGACGTCATCGAGATCGTGTCTCCGGAGGAGACCCCGGGGGGCGACGAAGCCACCGCTATCGAGCTTTCGCGGCGGGGCGCGGCGCTCGTCTATGTCGAGCGGTCCCTCGCGAACGTGGCGTGAGCGCTGCGGGGTCCCGATATCATCCACCCGGCCGTACGGCCCCGGCGAGCCTCGGCCACCAGACGTCCTCAAGGCGCACCACAGTGCCTGTGTGCGGTGCGTCGATCATTTTGCCGGCGCCGATGTAGATCCCGACATGATGTAGATCAGTACCGAAGAAGAGCAGGTCACCCGGGATGAGCTCGGCGGTGGACACCTGGCGTCCTTCGTTCCACTGCGCACCGGTGTAGTGGGACAGCGCGACTCCGGCTTTGGACCACACCCACTGGGTGAGCCCCGAACAGTCGAAGGCGTTCGGGCCGGCAGCCGCCCACATGTACGGTTTGCCGAGCTGCGCACGGGCCTCAGCCACCGCGACCGCCGCCCCGCCTCCGCCTCCGCCTCCGCCTCCGGACACGCTTCCGCTTCCGCCTCCGCCCACGGTGGGTGGGGGTGGCGGGGGCGAAATCGGCGTGTCGGTGAATCCACGACCGGCACTTTCGGTTAGTTTGCTGAGACTACGTAGTTGCTCCTGTTCGGCTACGGCCTGCGCAGCGCGTGCGGCCGCGGCCTGTGCGGCCGCCTGCTCACGGGCACGAAGAGCCGCGGCCTCGTTTTCACGCGCCTGCCGCACAAGATCGGCCTGACGGGCGACCAGTTCGCCGAGCAGTGCCCGCTGTGCCCTGATCGATGTCTCGATGCTCTGCTTCTGGTTCTCAAGAGATGTGACCTCGCGATGCTGCTCGTCGAGTGCCAACGCGGCGCCGGCCTGTGCGTCGTTGAGATCATGCCGTGCTGCCCGCAACTGAACCTCCGCATCCCTGCCGCGGCGGGCGAGCGCATCCATCGCGCCGGCCCGATCGAGCACGGTTGCGGGGTCGCCGGACAACAGGACCGACAGCTGTTCGAAGTCACCGGTCTGAAAGGCGACAGATCCAACAGTGCGACGCTTTTCCTGCGCGGCCCGTACAGCGGCATCGGCACGCCCGACATCGTCCGCAGCCCTTACCGCAGCTTGTTCGGCCGCACCCAGCCGCAACCGTCCGGCATTGAATGCTTCGGTGACGACCTCGGTCGAACTGGTCAGGTCGGTCAGCCGTTGGCGGGCACCCGCTATGGCTTCCGTGATCTTATTTATGTCGTCGGCTCTGGCCGGGCCGGCAGCGGTCGGCACAAGCATGATCGCGCCGATGAGTGCCCCGAGTAGACCCATGGCAAGAGACCTGCGCGCGAAGACCCGCCGTCGGCCTTCGAGGACAGCAAGCAGCCGTTCGCGAAAGTGGACAAAAGCGCATGAATCAACGCAAAAGTTATTATTACTATCTGCATCTGAATCGCTACACACAGGCAGATACAGTAACCCTCGGTGCCAGTAGAATCACGCAAACGCGCCGGTCGACACGGAGAGCCATGCGGGACACCATGCAGAGCCATCTGATCAAACCACGGGCCACCCAATTCGGCGATTTCACACATCAGAAACAGCGAAGCTACCAATTCGCAACAGATCCTCTCGACCCTTCGGCCGAAGGATCCGGAACGACGGACGTAGCCGCGAACCGGGGCAAGCATGGTCCGCGCGGGCGCGCGGGGCGATCGACGGGAGAGACATGAACCCAGATCAGCTTAAAGAGCTCCAGGACGGGATAGCCAGCGCATCGGGAGTCGGCAGCACCGCCTGGATCCTGGCCGCCTCCGCGCTGGTACTCCTGATGACGCCCGGTCTGGCATTCTTCTACGGCGGGATGGTCCGATCGAAGAACGTCCTCGGGATGCTCATGCAGAACTTCTTCTGCATGGGTATTGTCAGCGTTCTCTGGGTACTGATCGGTTACAGCATCGCATTCGGCGACAGCAACCAGATCTTCGGCGGCTTTCACTTCGCCCTGCTCAACCACATGAGCGAGCCGGTTCCCGGCTACGCCGAGGTGACATTTGCAGCACCCTACGAGACGAACTCGCTCGCCCAGGTGATCCCACCCATCGTGTTCGTGGCCTTCCAGCTCATGTTCGCGATCATTACACCGGCGCTGATCACCGGTGCGACGGCCGACCGCTGGAAGTTCGGCGCCTTTGCCGTTTTCATCACAATTTGGTCACTTATCGTATATTCACCGGTGGCACACTGGGTCTTCTCCCCGGAAGGCTGGCTATTCAAGAAGGGCGCCGAGGACTTCGCCGGTGGCACAGTCGTCCACGCGAACGCCGGCGCCGCGGCCATCGCCGTGGCACTTGTCCTCGGCCGGCGCAGAGGCTGGCCGGGCACCAGCTTCCGGCCGCACAACCTGCCGTTCGTACTGCTCGGCACCGGTCTGCTCTGGTTCGGCTGGTTCGGGTTCAACGCCGGGTCCGAGCTCGCCGCCGACACCCGCGCCGGCTTCGCGTTCGTGAACACCAATACGGCGACCGCCGCCGCCATGCTCGGCTGGCTACTCGTGGAGAGGATCCGGGATGGCAAGGCCACCACGCTGGGTGCCGCCTCCGGCGCGGTTGCCGGTCTGGTCGCCATCACCCCCGCCTGTGGTTTCGTCTCGCCGGTCGGCTCGATCTTCATCGGGCTGATCGCCGGCGCCGTGTGCGCCCTGGCCACAGCGATCAAAGGCAAGGTCGGCATTGACGACGCCCTCGACGTCGGCGCCGTCCACCTCGTCGGCGGTGTCCTCGGCGCCCTGCTGATCGGTTTCTTCGGCACCAGCGACGTCGCTCCCGGCTACAGCGCCGACGGCATCTTCTACGGCGGTGGCGCCAGCCTGCTCGGCAAACAGGCGCTCGCGGTCGTCTCGGTGGTGGCCTACTCATTCGTCGTGACGTTCATCATCGCGTTCGTCATCGACAAGATCTACAAGATGCGGCTGTCGCCGGACGAGGAGCAGGAGGGCATGGACTTCGTGCTGCACGGTGAGACCGCGTACGAGTTCGTCTCGCTCGGCGGGGGCTCCGCATCGTTCGCGTCCACGGCCAGGACCACCGAGGAGGGTCAAGCGTGAAACTCGTGACCGCGGTTATCAAGCCGTTCAAGCTGGATGATGTGAAAGCTGCGCTGGAATCTCTCGGCGTGCACGGTCTGACCATCTCCGAGGTCCAGGGTTTCGGTCGACAAAAGGGCCACACCGAGGTCTACCGGGGCGCCGAATACAAGGTCGACTTCGTCCCGAAGATCAAAATTGAGATCGTCGTGGATGACAACGCCGTTGAGGAGCTGGTGACCGCCATCACGACCGCTGCACAGACCGGCAAGATCGGCGATGGCAAGGTCTGGGTGGTGCCGGTCGAGACGGTCATACGGGTTCGCACCGGCGAACGTGGATCAGACGCCCTGTAGAACCGTGCGCCTCACCGGGACCGTGCGCCTCACGCGGTCCGCAGCGATCGGAATGGCGATCGGAATGTGGTGGTGACCGACAGGATCGCGGCGCTGCTGGGCCGGTCCGACGAGCTCGACGCAACCGTCGGACCGGCCCTTCGCCATGCCCTGATGGAGGTGGCCGACGGCGTCCTGCGTGACCTGTTCGGCGAACCGGGCGCGGGTGTGGCTCTCGTCGCGGTCGGCGGCTACGGGCGTGGCGAACCCGCCTTCGGCAGCGATCTCGATCTGGTACTCGTCCACAACGGCCGGCGTGACGACATCGCCCGGCTGGCCGACGCCATCTGGTACCCGCTCTGGGACGCCGGGGTCGGTCTCGACCACAGCGTCCGGACCGTCGAGGAGGCCGTCGCGGTCACCGACGGCGATCTGAAGGCGGCCCTCGGCCTCTTGGACGCCCGCGTGGTCGCCGGCGACCACGCCCTGGCAGCGTCCCTTTTCAGCCACGTCCGTACCCGCTGGCGGGCCAGCGCCCCCCGCCGGCTGCCCGCGCTCGCCGACATGGTCGCCGACCGGGCCCGCCGGCACGGTGAGGTCGCCTTTCTACTCGAACCGGACCTCAAGGAGGCCCGCGGCGGCCTGCGTGACGTCCACGCCCTGGCTGCGCTCGCCGCCGCGTGGGTCGCCGAAAAGCCGTCCGAACGCGTGCTCGCCGCCTACCGGGTACTCCTCGATGCCCGCGGTGAGGTGCGCAGACTGGCCCGTGGACGCGAGCAGAACCGGCTGCTGCTCCAGGACACCGCGGCCGTCGCCACCGCCCTGGGGTACCCCGACCCACCGGCGCTCGCGCGCGCCACCGCCGACGCCGGCCGCACGATCTCCTGGACCTGGGACGTCACCTGGTACCGGGCCTCAGCCGGGTTGCGGCCGTCCTCGCGCTGGCGCCGGCACCGCCCGGTCCGTCGTCCTCTCGATGAAGGCGTGGTCGAGCAGAACCGTGAGGTGCAGCTCGCCGGGGACGCCGACCCGGCGAACGATCCGACGCTGACGCTACGCGTCGCCGCGGGGGCCGCCCGGGCCGGCGTGCCCATCGGGCGATACGCGCTGGACCGGCTTGCCCGCGAGGCCCCACCCATGCCGACACCGTGGCCGGCGGCGGCGCGCGACGCGCTGGTCTCCCTGTTGGCCACGGGCCCACCCGCGGTCGCGGCCATGGAAGCCCTTGACCAGGTCGGCCTGCTCGTCCGGTTGCTGCCCGAGTGGGAGCGGGTACGCAGCCGGCCGCAGCGCAACCCGTACCACCGCTTCACCGTCGACCGGCACCTGATCGAGACAGCGGCGGGCGCGGCGGCGGCGACCCGTGACGTGGACCGGCCCGACCTGCTCCTGCTCGGCGCCCTGCTGCACGACATCGGCAAGGGTTGGCCCGGCGACCACACCGAAGCAGGCATCGCGGTCGTCGCAGACCTCGCCCCCCGCCTCGGACTACCGCCCGCGGACACCGACATTCTGGTGACGATGGTGCGCCATCACCTGCTGCTCCCCGAAGCCGCGACCCGTAGGGACATCGACGACCGCACGACCATCGAGGCGGTGGCGCGGGCCGCCGGCAGCCCTCGGGTGCTCAGGCTGCTGCACGCCCTGACCGAAGCAGACTCGCTCGCCACCGGCCCGACTGCGTGGAGCCCGTGGAAGGCGCGGCTGGTCGGTGATCTGGTCAGCCGGGCGATGGCGGTCTACCGCGGCGAGCAGGTGCCCTATCCCCCCGCCCTCAGCGAGCGTCAGCAGGCCCTTCTCGCAGGTGCGGACGAGTACACAGTGGCGGTCAACCCGCTCCCGGACGACGGCATGTTCGAGATCGTCGTGGTGGCGCCCGACCGTCCCGGGCTGCTGGCTGCCACCACCGGGGTGCTGGCCCTCAACCGTCTTGACGTGCGCCGGGCGTCCGCCCGCAGTTCCGGTGGCCGCGCCCTGCTCCAGGCGGCGGTCTCGACGTCGGTGGCCGGGGTGGGACCGTACGAGGAGACGCCCAGCCCCGCGATACTGCGCGGCGATCTGCTGCGTTCCCTGGCGGGCACCCTTGATCTGGATGCCCGGATCACCGCGCGGGAACGGGCGTACGCGGGCACGCGACGTGGGTTCACACCCGCACCGCCACGGGTCATCTTCGACGACTCCGGCTCCGACACCGTTGTCGAGATCCGGGCTCCCGACCGGGCCGGCGTGCTGTTCCGCATGGTCCGGGCGCTGTCAACCGCCGGGCTGGGCGTCCGCACTGCGATCGTGACCACGATCGGTCTCGACGTCGTGAACGCGTTCTACGTACGGGAGGCCGACGGCGGCGCGCTGATCGCGACGCAGCGGCGGGAGCAGGTGGCCGACACCGTGCTGGCCGCGCTGCGACCACCGCCGGAGGCGCAATAGATGATCACTAGGAAGCGATGCGACCAATGATTGACAGCACGCCCGTGACGCAGTTCACAATAGTGGAAGGACGCCAGCAAGATCGCTCCAGATGTGGTGGCTATACTCAGAACGCACGTTGGAGGCTTCGCCTAGTCCGGTCTATGGCGCCGCACTGCTAATGCGGTTGGGGGCATCAACCCCCTCCGGGGTTCAAATCCCCGAGCCTCCGCCCTCAACCTGGGAGTCCACGCAGATGCGCGGGCTCCCTTCGGCTGTCAGCGCTGACCTTCGGCGCCTCCGAGAACACGAACACCGCTGAGATCACAGCGGACGCACTACCAACACTCGCACCTCACATGTCATCAGCGTTTACCGGACACGCCCGCATTCGCACACCAGGCTCGCTACATCCGGACGGGTCCGGACCGTCGGGAGAGGTGGGTTTCGGTGCTGACCGACGACGTGGCCTCGGTGGTTCTCGACGCGCTGCCGACCGCGGTCGCGGTACTCGATCCCCACGGCACGGTGCTGACGCTCAACCAAGCGTGGCGACACGGCGCCGCGACCGGAATCGCCCTTGTCCCCGTCCGGCCGGGCGGATGCTGGCTTGCCGCCTGCGCCGCCGCAGGCACGAGCGCGCACCTGCCGCACCTCGAACAGCTCGCGACCATGACCAGGCAGCTGCTGGACAACCCTCGCAGTCCCTCCCATATGGAGATCCACTATCCGGGACCGCATGGTCCCCGCTGGTTGTACGTACAGTTGCGCCCGCTCGTCGGCGGCCGCGGGCTCGTCGTCCTGGTGGATGACGTCACCAAACGTCACGATCTCGAAGACGAGCTGCGCCATCACGCAACGCACGACGCACTGACGGGCCTCGCGAACCGACTGCCGGTCACCCAGCGGCTCGCCGAGCTCTGGAGGGGAGCCACCGGCACAGCCCGCGAGCAGACCGCCGAGCAGACCGCAGGCCAGGCCACGGCTCGGGACGCGGATCGGGCCACGAGCGGGGACGGCATCCATCCGGCCGCCTTGTTCTTCCTGGATCTGGACTCCTTTCGCAATATCAACAACGCGTTCGGCTACCGGATCGGTGACATGGTCCTGCGGACCACCGCGGCCCGGCTGACCTCCGCACTGCGTCCGACCGACCTGTTGGCCCGCTGGGGAGGGGACGAGTTCGTCGTGGTGGCGGGTCACCTGACCAGCACAGACGCGGCAGCCCTGGCCGAAGCCCTGACCCGGTCCCTGACCGAACCGCTGGCCGTCGACGGCCATCAGATCAGGATGTCGGCCAGCGTCGGGATGGCCATGCTCAGCGCGGCCACCGGGTCCGGCGGCCACCAGCGACCAGGACGCTCCTCCTCCGGTGAACCACCATCCCCGGACGCTGTGGAGCTCGTCCAGCTGGCGAGCGAGGCGCTTGTCCGCAGCCGGCTCCAGCACCGCCGTCGGCCCCGGCCCTTGCCCCGGCCATAGCGACAGGGACCGTACCAGCGCGCGGCCCACCCGAAACCGCCACCCGGCCGACACACGGCCGGCAGGAGGCCCACACGCGGCTATCCACCGGTATCCGGGATAAAGCCTGTTATGTCGGTATCAAGCCGTATGGTGCGGCCATGCGCCTGACACTGACAGCGGCCGATCCGGCCCACGACGTCAGTCTCGACGTCGTACTGGACGCCGATCCGGACATGCCGGTCAGTGCGGTCGCCGACGCCCTGGCGAACCACGTCCGACCCGGCCGTTTCACGCCGCTGGTCGGCGGGCGGTCCCATGACCGTCCGCCGGGCCGGCATCGCCTGTTCGTCGACGGCCGGCCCATCACCGAGGCACTCTCGCTCGCCGAGTCCCCGATCCGCGAGGGCACCCTGATCAGCATCGACTCGCCAGCGGGCTGGCTGCCCCGGGAACCGCCCGGCCTGATCGAGGTCCGGGTGATCGGCGGACCGGGCGCGGGTGTGGTCCACCGGCTCGGGCCGGGCGAGTTCGCCGTTGGCTGCGGGGCGACCTGCGCCGTCCGGCTGGATGATCCCAGCCTGGCCGCCGAAATGATGACGATCACCGTGATGGCGGACGGCTCGTGTCGCCTCACACCTGCAGCCACCGACCTCGGGCGGCAACCGGCCGGCGTCCTGGTCGACCGTGAGCCGTTACAGGCTCCGATCGACCTGCCGGCCGGCGCCCAGATCACGGTCGGGTCCGTGCTGCTGGCGATGAGCGCGCCCAGCCGGGCCGATGCCGCGCTCAAGCCGTCCGACGACGGGGCGGGGCTCGACTTCAACCGACCGCCCCGGCTGCTCCCGCCGATCCGCCGGACGCGCTACAAACTGCCCGGCGAACCCACCGAGCCAGAACGGCGTCCCATGCCGATTCTGATGGCCGTCCTGCCGCTGGGCGCGGGCGTGGCCATGGCCTTCCTGTTCAAGCAGTACTACTTTCTGTTGATGGCCGTGATCGGCCCGCTGGGAATGATCGGGATGCATGTCTCCGGCAACCGTCACGGCCGGCGCAGCTACCGCAAACAGCTGGCCGACTACCGCAGGCGGCGGGAAGATGTCGAAGCCGACGCACGGCAGGCGCTGGTCATCGAACGCTCGGCCCGGCGCGCCGACTTTCCCGATCCGGCAACCGTCCTGCTCACCGCCGTCGGGCCGCGCGGGCGCCTGTGGGAACGCCGCCGGGACAACCCCGATTACCTGCGCCTGCGGCTGGGCACCGCTGACCTGCCCAGCGAGGTCGTGATGGAGGACCCGGCTGCCCAGGAACACAAACGCGAGATCACCTGGACGGCACCGGACGTCCCGGTGACCGTGGCCCTGCCCGAGCGGGGCGTGTTGGGCATCGCCGGGCGCGGCGACCTGCCCCGGGTGCTCGCCTGCTGGCTGATCGCGCAGGCCGCGACCCTGCACAGCCCGCGTGACCTGGCCATCTGCATTCTCACCGACAGCTCCGGTGCGGCTGCGTGGCAGTGGGTGCGATGGCTACCGCACTGCCGGCCGAGCGAAGGGCAGAACACCACCGTCCTGCTCGGGACCGACGACGAGTCGCGAGCCCGGCGGATCGGCGAGCTGATCAGTCAGGTGACGGCACGAGCGGACACTCGGGCGAAGGCGAGCGGCAGTAACCCGCCGGCCGACGGCCCGGATGTGCTGGTCGTCATCGACGGCGCACGTCGGCTGCGGTCCGCGCCCGGCATGATCACAATTCTGCGGGACGGACCCGCAGTGGGCATCCACTCGATCTGTCTGGACCGCGACATCCGGCTTCTGCCGGAGGAATGCCAGGCCGTGGCGGAGGAGCGGCAGACTGGCCTGTGTCTCGTGGAGATGCGCACCGAGATCGTCCATGACGTCCGCCCGGATCTCGTCGCGACCGCGCTGCCGACCGATCCCGACGCTGTGGTGACGGCAGCCGGGGCCGCGGCCTGGTGTGAACGGCTGGCCCGCGCGCTGGCACCGGTCCGCGATGTCGGCGGAGACGACGAGGCGACGATCCCGGCCGCCGCCCGACTCCTTGACATCGTCGGCCTGGAACCCCCGACCGCGGCGGCGGTGGCCGCCCGCTGGCTTGTCGCCCCCCGCAGTACGACCTTCCCGGTGGGCCTGTCGCTCGACGGCCCGTTCGCGCTGGACCTACGCCGCGACGGCCCGCACGGACTGATCGCCGGCACCACCGGATCCGGCAAGTCCGAGCTGCTGCAGTCGATCGTGGCGTCGCTCGCCGTCGTGAACCGGCCGGAAGAGATGACGTTCGTACTCGTGGACTACAAGGGCGGCAGCGCCTTCGCCGACTGCGTCCGGCTACCGCACACGGTCGGCATGGTCACCGACCTCGACACCCACCTGGTGACCCGCGCGCTGGAGTCGCTGTCGGCCGAGCTCCGCCGACGCGAGCACATCCTGGCCGATGCGGGCGCAAAGGATATCGAAGACTACGCACTCCTGGTCGCCGCGCAGACGCGCCGCACACCGACCAGCCCGGTCCCGGCATCGGCATCGCCACCGGCGCCGGCGCCGCTGCCCCGGTTGTTGCTCGTGATCGACGAGTTCGCCTCGCTCGCCCGTGAACTGCCCGCTTTCGTCACCGGTCTGGTCAACATCGCGCAGCGCGGCCGATCGCTCGGCATCCACTTGTTGCTCGCGACACAGCGGCCCAGCGGGGTGGTGTCGCCCGAGATCCGGGCGAACACGAACCTGCGGATAGCGCTGCGCGTCACCGACACCTCGGAGAGCTCCGACGTCATCAACGCGCCGGACGCCGCACGCATCTCACCGTCCACCCCGGGTCGTGCCTACGTTCGGCTGGGGCACGCGTCGCTCGTCCCGTTCCAGGCCGGCCGGGTCGGTGGTCGTCGACCGGCCGGGGCCACCGCCGTTTCCATGAACACCGCTGTTTCCGGAGCCGCTGTTTCTGGAACCGCGGCCAGGCCTGGTGTCGGGCGGAGGAGCGATTACCTCACCCCACCGTGGGTAACCGAACTGACCTGGTCCGCATTGGGCCAACCGCCGCCGACACCGCCCCGGCCACGATCATCCGACAATGAGATCACCGACCTCAAGGTGCTCGTCGAAGCGATCCGGGAAGCCGCCATCACCCTTGCAATCCCACCACAACACAGTCCGTGGCTGCCGCCGCTGCCCGAACGGCTCGCCCTACGGACGCTGCCGGGGTCCGTCCCCACGGGCCCGCACGCGTTGCCACCCATCCCGATCGGCCTGTCGGACCACTGCGACCGCCAGGCCCAACGTCCTTTCACGATCGACATCGAGAACGGGGGTCATCTGCTCTTCGTCGGTTCACCGCGATCGGGACGATCAACAGCCCTGCGTACCCTGGCCGGATCGATGGCAGTCACCGTATCGTCCGCCGACGTTCATCTCTACGCGCTGGACTGCGGCAACAACGCACTTGCACCCCTGGCCTCGTTGCCGCACACCGGGGCCGTGGTCAGCCGGGACTCTCCCGAGCGGGTTCAACGGCTCTTCGCCCGACTCATCGCCGAGATCGTCGAACGGCAGGAGGGCTTTGCCGCTCGCGGATACGCAGACCTCGCCGAGCAACGATCCGTCGACCGCGACCACCCGCTGCCGTACCTGATCCTGCTGATCGACCGCTTCGAGGGCTTCCTGGCATCCTTCGAGGACGTCGACGGCGGAGCACTCGTGGACATGCTGACCCGGCTACTGCGGGAAGGACCATCCGCCGGCCTGCGGGTCGTCATGACCGGTGATCGACGCAGCGCGTCCGGACGGTTCAGCGGTGCCATCGAGAACCGGTTCGTGCTGCGGATGGCGGACCGATCCGACTATGCGATGGTGGGCCTCGCCTCGGGCACCGTGCCCGACACGCTGCCGCCGGGGCGTGGATTTCAGGCGGAGACCTCGGTGGAGACCCAGATCGCACTGCTCGCCGATGATCCGTCCGGCCGTGCGCAGGTCACGGCGTTGCATGAAATCTCCATGGCCGCTGCTGTTCGTGACGGAGTGCCACCGGGACCAGCCACCGGCGCCCGAACCGACTACCGGCGGCCGTTTCGCATCGACATGCTCCCGGGACGCATCACCGTCGCCGAGACCGAGGCGCTACGCCCGGGACGACGATCATCGTCTCCGACCGAGGGAGCAGGGCGATCGACATCGCTCGTCGCGTTGATCGGCGCGGGTGGCGATGAACTCGCCCCCATCGACATCGATCTGGCCGCCGACGGACCGGGGTTCGTCGTCGCCGGCCCGGCGCGCTCCGGGCGGAGCTCCGCGCTGCTGACGATGGCGGAATCGCTGCTGGCCGGCGGCGCCCAGCTGCTTGTGGTGACCCCGCGGCGCTCGCCGCTGTCGGCGCTCGCGGGCCGTCCACAGGTGATCGACGTACTCGGTGCGGATGCGACGGCCACCGCCATCGATACCGCATGCGCCTGCGTCGGGCTGCCGGGCGGCCTGGTTGTCATCATGGATGATGCGGAGCTGCTGGCGAACGCGCCCCTGGCTGACCGGATGACCGAGTTCATGCAAACCGCCCGCGACGCCGGGCACGCGTTCATCGCGGCCGGTACCACCGCGGATCTGACCAGCCAGTACCGAGGGTTCATGGTGGACGCCCGCCGGTCACGAAACGGGGTGATCCTGGCGCCGGCCCTGCCCAGTGAAGGAGATCTCTTCGGCATACGGCTATCGCGTAGCAATTCCGCGACCATGCCTGTCGGTCGCGGGTTGTTCGTACTCCGGGGCAAGACGACGCCCATCCAGGTCGCCTTCTCGACGCCTGGATAGCGTTCGCTGGCAGCACGCACCTGCGGGCGACCGAGGAAGGCCACTACTCATGCCTGACGTGGAGCCGGCCGGCTCGCTCAAACGACGCCTCGGTCCGGGTGACGCGGTAATCATCGGTCTCGGATCGATGATCGGTGCGGGCGTGTTCGCGGCCTTCGGACCGGCCGCGGGCGCCGCGGGAGCCGGCCTCCTCATCGGCCTCGCGGTCGCCGCGGTGATCGCCTACTGCAACGCGACCTCGTCGGCACAACTGGCGGCCCGCTACCCCGAGTCCGGCGGCACCTACGTGTACGGGCGCCGCCGCCTCGGCGCCCTGTGGGGCTATCTCGCCGGCTGGGGATTCGTGGTCGGCAAGACCGCGAGCTGCGCCGCCATGGCTCTGACCATCGGGGCCTACGCCTGGCCCCAGCATCCCCGCCCGGTCGCGGTCGCCGCCGCGGCGTTGCTGACCGTGGTCAACTACTTCGGCGTCGCCAAGACCGCCCAGTTGACCCGACTGCTGGTCGCGCTAACCCTGATCGCGTTGACCCTTGTGGTGATCGCATGCCTGGCCGGTGGCACGGCGGACGCCGATCGGCTGAGCCCGATCTGGCCCGGCGGCGGGCTGAGCGCCGTCCACGATGTCCTGCAGGCTGCGGCACTGCTGTTCTTCGCGTTCGCCGGATATGCGCGGATCGCCACTTTGGGCGAGGAGGTCCGCGACCCCACGCGGACGATCCCACGGGCGATCCCTGCCGCGCTCGGGATCGCGGTCGGCGTCTACCTCCTTGTCGGGTTGTCCGCTCTGCTGGCCGTCGGCCCTGACCGGCTGGCGGCCGCGGTTGACCCCCTCGCAGTCGCAGTCAGCGCCGGCAGTCTGCACTCGCTGGCTCCCGCGGTCCGCCTGGGGGGTGTGCTGGCGAGTCTCGGGGTGCTGTTGTCGCTGCTTGCCGGGGTCGGGCGCACCACCTTCGCGATGGCGCGGGAACGGGATCTACCCGGCTGGCTTGCCGCGGTGCATCCGCGCCACGGCGTTCCACACCGGGCAGAACTGCTGCTCGGTGGCGCGGTCATCGTCATCGTCACCCTGGCCGATGTTCGGAGCGCAATCGGGTTCTCCAGCTTCGCGATCCTCGTCTATTACGCGATCGCCAACGCCAGTGCATTCACTCTGGACGGCCCGCAACGGCGCTGGCTACGCCCGCTCGCGCTGGTTGGCGGCGCCGGCTGTGTCATCCTCGCGTTCACCCTGCCGGCCGCCAGCATCCTCGCCGGCATCGGGGTCCTCGCCGTCGGCATCGCGATACGAGCCGCACGGTCAGCGGGATGCCGCAAGGTGCCCGCCGTCACGGACGAATCGGAAGGTTGAGGTCACCGCGTCGAACAGGTCGTGCAACGCGTCCACGAGCACCACGTTCGGGCTGGAGCAGGCGACCAGGGCGACCTGGTCCGACTGTGGGATGGGAACAAAGGTCTGCATTGTCGTCGTCCTGATCCAACCGGCCCGATCAGGCAATGTGATGTCCTCGACACCGTGGGAACGGGCGGCCTGCCCGGCCTGCGGAAGATCAACGAGTGTCACCGTCGTCCAGGTGTCATCCGGTGATCGGGCGACCTTCTCCGACAGCGTGGCCATGATGGCGCCCGGGGTGACTCCAGTC
>NZ_CAUVXG010000013.1:0-18857 GCF_963555885.1 Protofrankia sp. Cr2 | reverse complement strand
CCAGCCGGCCGCTCGCCGTCGGGCGCGGCAAGCACCGAGACCGTCACTCCGGCGGACAGACCCGTGCCTTCGACCGCCTCTGCCATCACCCCGCAGAACAGTGCACCACCAGCAGCGGCGTCGCTGGCCGCAGTGCGCAGTATGCGAGAGATCGTCGCGCACTTTTCGGCGAGTTCGGGGACTCCGCGCGTGCGCTCACGGACCAACGCGTCGATGGATGCCCGGCGGGTCACCGGATTCAGGTCGATCTCGAACCAGGTGTCCGGAATCGTGATCGAGAACCCGACGGTTGCCGGCCCGTTGGCTGCGGTGTATTTACTCAGGTCTCTGCCACCCCCTCATCCGTGGGCTGTGACGCCCGGTTCAGGTTGGTGGCCAGGTCGGTGTCGACCTGGCGCAGTGCCCGAGCGGAGTCCGACGCCATCGTTGCCAGCTTGTTCGCGTTGTCATCGATCTTCTTGCGCCCGTCACTCCAGTCGTGTTCGAAGTCGCCGAGTGCGTTCTCGATCTCGACCGAGCCCAGCTGGCCCCGATAGTGCTCGAGCGTCGAACGGGTCGCGTTCATCGTCGATCGGATCGATTCCAGCTTGCGCGCGAGGGAGTCCAGACCCGGAAGATCGACCGACAGACGGTCAGCAGTCATCGAAACCCACCTCCGTTGTGTGGATGCCTGTACACACGAATCCCCATGGCCTGCGGCCACGGTGGAGCCCGGCCCGTCCTTCGGCCTGCCAGCCCCCCGTCGGCCTGCTAGCCCTGCTTCCGGAGCGAGTTCGCGAGCTGGGTGTCGGCGGTACGGAATGCCTCCGCGGCCTTCGTGAGGTACTCGGCCATACCGTCCAGGCCGCTCAGCGTGTTGGTGACACCGGTGTTGAATCTGTCGTAGGAGTCCCGGAACTGCACGCTCGACTGGTCGGTGACGTAGCCGCCGGCGACTAGTGCGTTGACCGCCTTCTTCAAGGCGTTCAGCTGTGCCTCGATGTCGGTCTTACCGTTGCGGAGTCTGGTACTTGCGTTGTCCATCTCGGTGTAGGTGACGTTGAGGTTGGGCATCGTCTCCGGCCTCTTTCAGGTAGATGGGCTGTTGCTGGCTAACGGGCGGGTGCGGGGCGGGGATGCCGGGTGCATCAGTCACTGCGCGTCAAGCCGTCCGTTCAGGGGCTGTCCGGTGGTCATCGCATCGCGATCGATGCCCCATTTCTGCCAGGAGTGGCACATCAAGTACTTTCCGTGTCAGAGTGTCGAGATACGACTCTCCGCGAGATAGGTACATATCGTGCTACATCCATATACCGACGAATCCACTCCGTAGCAGGATCACTGCTGCAAGCGTCTCACAGAGTGCATCCTATTGATACGGTTACATACGTTTTTGTATGAATCTACTGTTTTGCCCCGTCTGTCTACGCTGCGACAAGGAGGCCCGGTGTCCACTCCGACAGTAGATCGACATGTCGGTCGGCGACTATCCGGCGCCTCAGCCAGGCTCGGGCGCCGAGCGCCCGCACCGGGCCGCGCAGGCCGGCCCAGGTACAGCGCGCCCGACAACGACGTCCAGCGATGACGAACGTGTCCACAGCGACGTCATTTATCCACAGTCCGGGCGAAACCCTGGTCGGCCCGAACCCGGGGGGAAGACTATGGGCGCCGTGACGCCGTCCCGCCGCGACCATGCCGGACCATCCGGCCGCCGGCATGCACGGCCGGCCGCGCGGGCTGCTCACCCGCTCGTCCCGCGGCGGGCACGGCTACGCGCCGTCAGGGCGTTCACTCTCCTCAATGTGATCATCCTTGGCGTGCCAGCCATGCTCGTGCTACTGGTCGGTTTGCCGATTCCCGGGGCGTGGGCTCCGGCCTGGGCGCCTGCGAACACGATCGACCAGGCAACCCTGATGATGATTCTGTCGGGCGTGGTGTGGCTGGCGTGGGCGCACTTCGTCATATGCGTGATCACCGAGTGGCGGTCCGGCCGGCGCGGCTCTGGCCACCCGCCGCGGATCCCACTCGGCGGCAGCCCGCAGACGCTGGCGCACCGTCTCGTCGCCGCCACCCTGCTGTTCTCCGGGACCGCCATCCTCCTCACACCAGCCGCGGCCGCGCCAGGGCTGCATTCCGCCGCCACAGCTTCGGCTGTTCGGCCCGAGCCTGGTGGCACGGTCGGTGAACGCCAGTTCGGGGATGGCGCCATGGGGACGGCCACGAACGTCCATGCCACGGTCGTGGCTGCCGCGGGTGCCGCCATGCCCTTGCGGCGGGTCGCCGGGTCCGCCCTGCTGGCCGCGGGAGTGGTGGTGGCCCTGGCCGGGCGGCGGCCGAGGGCCGGAGTGGATGATCCAATCGAGAACATCGAGACCGCCCTCCGCCTTGCCGCAGATGTCGGGGCAGCCCGGTTTGTCGACCAGGCGCTGCGGGTACTCTCCGCGGAGCTGACCGAGGCCGGGCGCACCCTGCCGTCGGTGTACGCGGCGACGCTCACCGACTCCACGTTGCTGCTTCACATCGCGCCAGCCGAAGCCGACGAGCCGCCAGCACCATGGCGGGTTGGCGAGACGCCGGGCCACTGGCTGATCGACCGGGTCGCCGACACACCCGATGGCCTGCCCGCCGGTGTCGGTGCCGGGATTCCGGCAAGCACGCCCGCCCCGTACCCGGGCCTCGCCACGGTCGGCACAGATGACCACGGCTCCCAGATTCTCGTGGACGTCGAGGGTGCCCCGGGAATCATCAGCCTGGGCGGGGATGTGACTGTGGCCCGCGAGGTGGCCGTGTCCATCGCGGTGGAACTCGCCACGAACCTGTGGTCTGATGAGCTGCACGTCTACATGATCGGATTTCCTGACGACCCCACACCGATCGCCCCGAACCGGTTGCGGACAGGTACCAACCTCGGCGAGATTCTGAACGAACTGACCGATCGTGCGTCACGGCGCGCCACCGCGGCCGGCGACGAGAACGATCCGGACACTACCTTGGGCGCTGCGCTGCGAGGCCGGCAGGCCGCGCGGACCCAAGCGCTGTGGGCGCCGGACCTGCTGGTGCTGGCTGCGCCTCCGTCCGACGACGAGGTCACGCGGCTGTCGGTCCTCGCCGCAGGACGCACCCGGGGCATCGGTGTGATCACGGTGGGCGACACAAGCGCTGCCCGTTGGCGGTTCACGGCCAGCACCGACGGGACGCTGTCCCTCGGTGTCCTCGGATTCGACGTCAAAGCTCTGACCCTGGCAGTGGACGAGTACACGGCCATCATTGAGATGTTCCGGGGGACCGACGCGGATCCAACGGTCGCTGCGCTGACTCCTGTTCCTGTTCCTGTTCCGGGAGGAGTCCCGGAGCCCGTCCCGTGGGTTCCCGACATTCCGCCGCGGGTGAGGCCGCCGGTCGCAGACCCGCCGGCCGCGTCGCTTCGAGCGCCCGACCGTCGCAGACATCCGCCGGTACCACCTCTCCCAGCACTACCTGCCCCGCCGCCGCCACCGTCACGCGCACCGCTGACGGCCCCACGGCCCATGCCTGCGCTGCCCCCGCTGCCCCCGGGTGAGCGGCCTGTACCGCCGAACACGTCACATCCGCTCGGTGTCCGGTCCCCGGGGTCCGCGGGGTCCCAGACGATCCCGACCGGAGGGCTGCCAGCGCTCCCGCCGCCGCGTTCCTTCCCGGTCCGGGCAGCGCCCGCCGCACACGCTGAGCCTCCCCCTATGGTGCTGCCGGCTATCGTCGTGCCAGCCCTCTCCCCGAGGGAGGCTGCGGCCCGACGCCCACCGCCGGTGCCTCCCCCCGGCGAGGAGCGGCCAGTCGACACGTACAGTCAGGCGCCGCGGCCGGAACAGCTGGTCGAGCCAGTCCAGGCTCTCGAGCACCAGCCACACCACGTCCAGGCACAGCGACCCCATCTACCGCCACCGGGTGAGCGGCCGGCCCCCCCTGCTCCCTTCGGAGAGGGATCCCCGCCCGAGGAATTCCCGCGCGAGATGCTCCCGCCCGAGATGCTCCCGCGCGAAGAATTACCGCGCGAAGAATTACCGCGCGAAGAAGCTCCGGAGCGCGCGGCAGAAGCGCCACCGCTGGTGACCGTGGACCTGTACCGACCCAATGACGCCGAGATTCGCGTTCTGGGGGCCGTCACCGTCGACGCTCCCGGTCCGTTGGAGCCCGAGCGCAGGGACCTGTTGACCGAATTGGTCGTCTATCTCGCCCTGCATCGCAATGGGATATCCACCAGTGACCTCAGTACGGCGATCTGGCCACACGGAGCGTCCGGCGATGCGGTGACGGCTGCTCTCGACGATGCCCGCGCCTGGCTCGGGCCAGCCAGCGGCGGTGGTCCGCGCATCCGCGCCGGCGACGACGGATGCTGGCGGCTCACAGACGATGTCCGGTGTGACTGGGACCTGTTCGTCGCCTACGTCCACCGGTCCGGGCGGGCGGATGCCAACACCGATACCAACACCGATGCCGACACCGATGCCGAAGAGGACCTCATCACCGCGTTACGGTTAGTCACCGGGCCGTTGTGGACGAACCTACCCGATCACCGCTACGACTGGCTGGCCTCGAGCCCGATCAGAACGTCCATAGCGACCACAGTTGTGGATGTTGCCCACCGGCTTGCCCTGCTGACGCTCGGCTATGGCGATACCGTGACCGCCGTGGCGGCATGCCGGACCGGCCTGCGCGCCGTACCGACGGCCGAGGTCCTGTGGCGCGACCTGTTGCGTACGGTTGCCGCCCGGCGCGACCGCAAGGCGCTGGAAGCCGTGATCGGCGAGACATACCGGATGATCGCGCCACCGCGAAGCGGTCTGAAGGTTCAGACCGAGACAGCGGCGCTGGTGCGGGAACTGCTGTCGGGATTGCGTCGCCGACAGCCGGAACGCCACCGATAGCCGGAGCGGGTCCGTGGGTCCGCGCGGGCCGGTGTGCCACGACTGCCAAGGCCGCCAAGGCCGCCAAGGCTCACAGCCGGTCAGCCGTACAGGGTCAGCCGTACGGCCCGTTGACCCGGTACGGCGGGGGGCCGGAAGGCGGCGGTTGCCACGGCCCCGGCATCGGCAGCAGTGGGCCGCGGGAACGGGCGCCGAGCAGCGCAAGTACCGCGATCGCAGCGAACGCGGCGAGATGGACATCCGGCAGGTTCAGGGTAGTTCCGCCAAGAGGCGCAAAAATACGCGACGACAACGGGATCTTGAACGACGGCACCTTGAGCCGCAGGAGGGCCACCGCAACGGTGACCCTCGCTGCGAACAGGAAGAAACGGTCCGACCGGCGATCGCAGAGCAGGCCGAGTGCCACCAGCCCGATCACCACGGCAAAGCTGTCCACCATATAAATCATGAGTTCCGGCTGGTACATCTCGAGTACGCAGACACCGGCCGCCACCGCCGCGATGAAAAATGTCGCGCCTCCGGACGGCGCCAGCAGACTGGCAAGAAGCAGCATCCCCCCGATGACAAGCGTCCCGATCAGACTCCGCTGGTCGGAAAGGACATAGGCCTTCCAAAGGGGATAAGCCGGGGTGAACAGAACGACGCCCAGCCCGACTGTCAACGCGACAAAAGCCGTCCAGCGCCCGGAGCTCCAGCCAGCCGTCCAGCCTCGCCAGGCAAGAACGACGGCCATGGCAGCCGCAGCACCTATCATGATCATCCACCAGCCTGCATGGCGTGGCTGATGAATGACCTCACGGGTCCAACCGAGTTCCGCCAGCGACATCACAGAGAGGCCGACGACGCAGCCGCCCGCGAAGTCACGCCCACTACCCCACCGGTTTGCGGCCACCAGAGCGATGAGCGCCACCGGCAATGCCAGGAACGCGATCCCGAATTCGTCGAAAACATCCCACACATCCGCGTTCCGGTAAAGTCCGGGCGCCCGCAGCGCCGATGGAATCAGCGTCAGGACAGCTGCCACCAGCAGAACGCCCAGGACCGGCGTCGCCATCGGCACGGAGCGGCCGAACCAGCCCTGTTGAGGTGGGCCCGGGGGGTCGAGAATGCCGCGAACGTCGGTCGCGGCCGGCGGCGCAGCCCGGGATGCGGTTGGCAATGGCGGCTGCGCCGTCCGCAGCTCCTCCTGGGCGGGCCGTTGCCAGTCCGACGGGGACGGCGCGGGCGGAAATCCAGTATCCGGGGGTCCGGGATAACCCCCCGCCCCTGGTGGCGGTGGGGTCTGCCAGCCCGACCACGGACCTTCCCGGCGGGTGGCGGAGGGTTGCGGCGGCCCGTACGGGTTTGCCGGCGGTGGGGCATCGCCACCCCGGACGAGACGGGTGGCGATCTGCTCGGATTCGGTTATGCCGTGTATGTGGTGGCCGGTGAGACCGGTCACCACATCGGCTGCGGTGGGGCGCTCGGCGGGCGCCTTGGCCAGCGCCCTGGAGATCACCATGGCAACCGGACCCGGAATGCCGGCAAGATCGGGAGGACCGCCGAGGACCCTGGCCATCGACGCGGTCGGGGTCTCGGCGGCGAAGGGATGCCGGCCGGTCGCGGCGTACGCGACGCAGGTAGCCCAGGCGAAGATGTCGGCGGCGGGTCCGGCACGCTCGCCGGAAAGCTGCTCGGGTGCCATCCACGCGATGGTTCCGATGCTGAAGCCGGTTTTCGTGTTCACCGTGGCGTCGGACAACCGGGCGATACCGAAGTCGATGACCTTCGGCCCGTCCCATGCCATGATGATGTTCCCGGGTTTGAGGTCGCGGTGCACCACGCCGGCGGCATGGATGACGACCAGTGCCTCCGCCAGACCGACGGCGAGGCTCATCAGCGCGTTGCCGTCCAGGCGGCCACGTCGGCGCACGGCGTCGGCCAGGCTCACCCCGTCCACGTATGCGGTTGCCATCCATGGACTGGGAGCGTCGACATCGGCGTCGAGGACTTCGGCCACGAAGGTGCCGCGAACCCGCCGGGCGGCCGTGACCTCCTGCCGAAAACGCGCGCGGAACTCGGGATCCGCGGCGACGTTGCGGTGCGGGACCTTGATTGCCACCGGCTTGTCATCCGGAGCGAAACCCTGGTAGACGACCCCCATCCCGCCTTCGCCGAGACGGCCGTGCAGGCGGTACGGACCAATCGAACGCGGATCGTCAGCACCAAGCGGCGCGAGCATCCGGTCCCCTCTCGCCGACCCCGATCACGTGCGGAGATTACCCGACCGCACAGGCCCCACCCGCATCCCGGTCATAAACCCGTCGGAAACCTGGCCAGCACCCGTCGGATCGCCGTATGATCCGGAGGCTCGCGATCCGAGCGCCCGCGATCTTCCGGACAGGGCGGTGGTTGCCGATGGCTGCCTGGCTGCCATCGAGCCGTCCCGGCTGCCGCCACGCTGATACCCATTCGGAGATCACACGCCGGTGCTGTAGTCTTGCCCAGTCGGTCCGCTAGGGTGGTCCGGCAGGCGCTCGTAGCTCAACGGATAGAGCACTTGACTACGGATCAAGAGGTTGGGGGTTCGAGTCCCTCCGAGCGCACGCTGGTTGAGGCAGGTCAGAGCCCCGCAGCCGATCACACGGCGCGGGGCTCTGGCTTTTTTGATCTCCAGTACTGCAATTAGTACTGCAATTGGAAACGATCAACCCTCGGACGCCACGCCGCCACCCGCGCCATCGTCACTTTCCGTAACATCCGGCCGGGTCGGTGGAGCCAGCCGGCCGAGGATGCCATCCATGCTCGCGGCCGTCCCGCGCCGGACGTCTTCGAGGACATCGATGTAGATGTCAGCCGTTGTCGCGATACGGGTGTGCCGGAGCAACGCCCGGATCTCGTTGAGATCCACCCCCGCGCGGAAAAGCAGCGTGGCCGAGGTATGTCTCAGGTCGTGAACGCGCGTTCGGTGAACGTCCGCATCCTCACAGACCTTGTCCCACCAACGGTTGACGTTCCGCGGCTGGATCCCCCGTCCGCTGGACGTGGTGAACACGAGCCCGTCATCATGCCATTCCAGTGCCGCCGCTTTCGCCGCGTCCTGCCGGTTCTTATGCTCCCGGAGCACCACGACGACCATTTCCGGTAGCGCGAGGGTCGCCTTCGACCCCTTGGTCTTCAGGTCGTCGTCCTCGACGAGCTCCCACCGCTTGCGGCCGGTGTCCGGATCGACCCCGACCAGGCGCCGCCGCTGCTTACGGCGAATCTCCACGGTGCCCGCGTCCAGGTCGATCACGTCCCAGCGCAGCCCGAGAGCCTCCCCCTTCCGCAGGCCCAGCGCCAACATGACCATCCACAGCGCGGCAAGGCGATCGACGAGCGCCACCGCCAGGACCCGGCCCGCGTCCGCATCCGACAACGCCCGCACCGGCGCATCGTCCTTGCGGGGAGGCTGGACCAGCTCCGCGACGTTACGCACCAACAGTTCCTCCCGGACCGCGTCCTTCAACGCCAGCCGCAGAATTGTCACCAGATAGCGGACGCTGCGCGCCGACAGCGGTTTGATCGGCTTCGGGTCGGGTGTCGCAACCCGCTTCGCCGGGCCTGGTTTGCGCCCGGTTCGCCGCTTCGGCCGGTCCGTATCAGCGGTCGGCTGCTGCGCTGCTTTCTCCGCGGCCTTGCGTGCCTTCTCCTCTTCCCGCCGTTGGCGAGCGGCAAGACCGGCCGCGGACGGTTCGGTGAGCTTCGCGGTCATCCACTGCCGGACGTGCGCTGTCGAGAGCTTGCGTAGCTCGTGTCGGCCCAGCACCGGGATGATGTGCAGCCGCGTCAACAGTTCATACGATTCGGCGCTTGACTCCGCGAGCGTGCCCGCCACCACCCGGGACGCCAGGACCACCGTCACCCACTGGTCGAGGTACTCCCCCACCGTCATCCGGGTGGACACCACCGGCACGCCGTCATCGATCGCCCGCCGTACCTTCTTGATCTCGTCGAGAACGGCATCTCTCGTCGCGCCGTACACGGTCTTGCGGGTGCCGTCGGGCATGCTGACCTGACCGGCCCAACCGTTGCGGTACCGGTAGGCCGACCCCTCGTTGTTCCCCCGTCGGCTCCCCTTCCCCGCGGCCATCACGCCACATCCAGCGGATTACCGTCGGGCCAGGCAACCCGGTCACACCACGGGCAGCCATACCGGCTGTCTCCCATGTCGCAGGCGAATTCCTCCTGACCGGTCGCGTCCGCAATCCAGCGGCCCTGACCACGGCCGGCCCGGTCGAGATGCTCATGCAGGGCTGCGACCACGGACACCGTCCGCGGCCCGTCATCGGGTCCGGATTCAGGCAGCATGAAAGATCACTCCTTGCCGAAAGAAGAAAAGAACGGGAGGAACCGCCAGAAAAGGCGGCCGGATCACATCTGGCGATCCGGTAGGTCCCGGTCCTCTGGGCGTGGAAGGGTCTGTCGGGAAACCGGCCGCATCCAGGGCGCTACCGCGTCACTACGTGATCGGCTACGCCGACCCTGGACCCGTCCGGCCCCCCGACAGATAGGGCGCCTACCAGAGGAACGGAAAAGAAATGGGGTAGAAGCGAAGAACCGCGGGGTTCAGCGCATCGCCGGAATGGCCGGCGGGTGGCCGAGCCCTGTTGGCAGCAGCGCCGGGGCACCGGGGATCGCCCGGAAAATCAGGACGACGTCGACGTCACCGAGAGCCTCAGTGAACACCGCGTCCACCGGCATCGTCCCGAGCGCCGAGGTCAGATCGAACGGATCAGCGCCCGGTCGGACGGTCACTTCCCAGTCGCCGGAGTGGGACTGCCGAACAGTCACGAACCGCGGTTGGCCGGACGGGGTGCGCCACGGGCCATGGCCAGGCGGAATGATAGGCGTCACGGTCTGCGCTCCTTGCATCAGAAGGGGTGCGGATCCAGGTCCCGTCGCGGAGGGTGAGAGCTCCCGGCGGGACCGCCATACTTAGCAGTCGCTAAGTCCTGTTGAGTGTCTATGGCGGCTTAGCGACTGTCAAGTACGCTTCGGGAATGGTGCGGGAACGACTCATGGGCACAGCGGAGATCGCCGCACGTCTCAGCGTGAGCCGCGTCCGGGTCCACCAGATCGTCACCACCGACCCGTCGTTCCCCGAACCACTCGACGAGATCAAAGCCGGGAAGATCTGGCGAGCCGACGACGTGGAACGCTGGATTGCCGAACACCGCCCGCCCCGCGACCCGACCACCTGACGACTCACGCCGCATCCTCGCGTTCGAACCCGCGGAGCCGATCGACGTAGGCGACGAGCGCCGCCCGCGGGATCCGCCGCGACCGGTCGATCAACACCGAGTCGATCAGGCCCGCCTTCATCAACTGATAGAGCTTCGCGCGACTCACCCGCAGTTCGGCCGCCGCTTCGGCCGGAGTGAGAAGGAGCTTGCTCACGGTTCCTCCGTCGTCATCAGGTCGAGGATTCAGGCCGCACGGGGCATGCCCGGGTCGGTTGCCGAAACCGGGTGGGGATCACCGCGAGCCGCACGGGCCGCGTCCAGCTGGGCGCGCCAGCGATGCCGATCCGCGACCGCCCGCAACAGCAGGTGTTCCCGGCGGGGTGTCGCCGGATCACCGGGGTGGAGCAGCTGCCAGACCACCCGGTCGGGCGCGACGCCCTGGCCGCCATCGCCGGTGTCGGTGTGGCCGAGGACCGCGAGCTGTTCCCGGATCCACGTCTTGCGATCTTCCTTGTGATCGGCAAGGCTCTTGCCCGACCATTTGCGGGAGACCAGCACGCGGCGTCCGCCGAAGCCGAGGGTCTCCCGGCGGTGGACCTTGCCCTTGCACCGCCCCGGCACCAGCCCGGCCCGCGGATTCTTCGGCTGGACGCCGTAAAGCAGCCAGTTGGAGCAGCCCGACGAACACGGTTCGTACCGCAGCGCGTCGGCGAGCCGATCGACGTGCGCCCGCTGCGCGTCGGTGGCGATGGCGTGGCAGGTGTCCAACGACTTGGTCAGGTACTTGCACAGGTAGCCGATCAACCGGCCGGTGTTGCGGTTGGTCGCGGTCACCCCGTCGGCGCGAACCTGGACGCCGAACCGGACGACGTGGGTAGGTTCGGTATCGTCGCCGATCGCGTCCAGCGCCTCATCCCAGGTCGGGAGCGGTTCGTGTGCGTCGGGATCGACGTAGCTGTCCGTTTCCTCATCCCAGGCGGGCAGACGATCCACGCCGTAGACCGGCCGGTCACAGGCTGGCCACCACACCTGGTGATAGGTCGCCGCCGCGACCTGGCGAAGCAGGACCCGCGGGATCGTGCCGCGCATCGCCGCATGCAGATGGGGCGCCAAGCGCCGTTGCGGTTCCAGGCAGGCGAAGTACTGAATGTCCCAGCCGACTGCCCGGCGCATGTTCTGCCAGAACCGGTCGACGAGTTTGGGAAAGTGGATCGCGTCGCGGGCCGCCCGCCGATAGTCATACGACACCGGGTCCACCGGGGTGCCCTCCGACGTGACCCGGCCGTAGCTGTCGCAGGTGAGCGTGAGGAACATCGACGGCCGCCACACCGTCCCGGCGGGTGACGTGAAGGTCCGCCCGACGGTGCGCCGATCCACCGGCAGCCGGGGCAGGTCCGGGGCATCCTGCCGCCGTTTCGTCGACCGGGTCCGCCGTGGCCGGTCGCGACTGTCCGGCGCGGTCTTGCCGCGCACGCCGAGATCGTTCAACGCCGTGTCCACCTGTGAGATCAGATCGTCGACTTCGCCGATCTGATCCACATCGTGGCCGGTCACGGCGTCGGTGCGGACCGCTTCGAGATCCGCCCGGAGCTGGACCAGCGTCTTCGCGTCATCGCCGGGCGGGTCGGGGTCGGGGAGCGGTTCGTCATCGAGATGCCAGCCGGCCTTGCACTGCGCCATCCGGAGCTTGCGGGCACGTTCCGCGCACGGCGGGCACTTGGATGCCAGGGTGGCCCCGCACGCCACCGGGATGATCTCAGTTTCGCCGGTGACCACGTCCACGCGGCGCATCGCCAACGGCCGGATACACACCCCGTTCTCCGCCGCGACTGCCTCCAGGACATGACGGGCCAGTGGTTGGCGCAGGCGGGCGGCCCGGCTACCCGGCGCCGGCGGGGTGCTCACCTCGGTCATGCCGCCCGTCCCTCCTGTCCGTGGTCGTGGTCGTGGTCCTGGCCGTCGTCGTCTGTCTCGGGGTGAGGGTGGTCGGGGTGGTCGGGTGGCGGTTCCCGGCAGCCACACACCCGCCACCGCCCCGCCGGTATCTGACAGCCCTCATCCGCCCAGTGCGCAACCCACAGATGCCGGCACCAGCCGCAGACCGGCAGCGGATACACCGGCGCGAATTCCTCCGGTCCAGTCACGCGGCCCAGCCGTCCACATCCGGTGTCCACCCGTCCGGACCGTCGCCGACCAGATCCAGCAGCTCGGCGACCGCCGGCACCGGATACCGACGGGCCATCCGGGCAATCTCGGCATCGTCAACCCAGGCCGCCCGCACCCGCACCGGGTCCGCCTGCCCGTCCAGGAGCACATAGCCGACCCCCGGCATGTCTTCCGGAATCTCATCGGCCCGTGCCCCGCGGTCGCGGGCACCGTCCCCGAGCACGAGATCAACCTGGTCAGCTTCGGTCATCCGCAGCGCGACCCGGACCGGGAACAGATCCCGGAACGGCAGCACCTCTTTGCGGGGATCCTGCACCGCACCGATCACCACCACGCCCGGTGCGCGACCCTGGGAGAGCAGCAGCGGCAGCGACGCCGACAGCCGCCGCTTCAGCTCCCGGTCGGTGACATAGGAGGTCAGCGAGGCGATCTCATCCACGATCACCACGATCAGCGGCTCATCCGTCGTCGGAGTGTGCAGCCGGCTGACCCCACGCAGCCGCGCCGCCCGCTTGCGCATGACGGTGACCGCATCGTCGAGGAGATCGGCGATGCTCTCGGTGTCGGTCGCGAACCGGGAAAACATCGCCTGCCCAAAGGCCAGTTCCATCCCGCCCTTGGGGTCGGCTACCCACAGTTCGACCAGGCCGGCACGCACCGCCGGACCAAGTCCGCGGATCGTTGCCCACACCGCCGCGCTCTTCCCCGACCCGGTCGCCCCGGCGATCAGGACATGGGCGCCGTGGACCGGCAGCCGCCACAGTTCGCCGTCCTCACGGCGGCCGATCGGAATCCCGGACAGGTCCACCGGACCGTCGTCCCCGCCGTCCCAGTCCCCGTCCGCGTCCGCGTCGGGACCGTCCAGATCGGCGGGTGGGACGGGCACGGCGAGGGGATCACGGCGGGCGAAGTCCACCCAGATGAACCCCACCCGATCGGACCGGATCCGACAGGACCGGGCCCGGAAGGCGTGGCGGAGCGCGTCGGCCTGCTCCGCCCACTGGTCGGGGGTCTGGCCGTAGAGCAGTTCGATCCGGAGCTGGTCGCCCCACCGATCGGAGCGGATTGTCCGGATGCGAGGGAAGGTTTCGGCGAAGGAGACCCGGTCGCCGTTGGACACCGGAATCCGAATCGCCAACCCGGTGTGGACCATGACCGGGCGCCAGCGCCACCGGTAGATGACCAGCAGCCGCAGCCGTCCCCACATCCAGCGGGCCAGCCTGTCGAACGATCGGCGATGCACCAGCCGCCACACCACACCGACCGCGACCAGGGCGACGAGCAGCAGGCCGAGCCCGAGCAGGCCGAACCGCTGGCGGACCACCGCCACCGCGAACACCACGGCCACCGCCACCGGATGCCGGACGAGAAACACGACCACATGGGCGCCTATCCGGCCGGCAAGCCCCAGTAGGACCGCCCACAGCGGTACGTCGATTTTCGGATGCCTGGTCGGTACCTCGGGAAACGGCCGGGAGCCGTTGATTCTGGCCATGACAGATCACACCCACCCAGCATTAGAAGAATCGAGAATCAGCGGTCCGGAACCGGCGAAGAACAGCGCTCGAAAGCCGCCACCGTCCTGGCACCCGCGAGGAGAAGAACCAGACTCAGGCCGCTACCGCAGCCCCGTTATCAGTGTCATCGGCCGTGCGGTCCAGGAGGAGCCGTTCACATTCGATCAGATAGTCGTTGGCGGCTTTCACCAGCGCATACGCGAAATCAACATGGTCGGCGGTCACCGTGCCGCCCATCGCGGAGACCGACAGGCCGCCGCCGGGGGTGTCCAGCGAGAGGATCGGCCGCTCGTCCGGGTAGGTGTGGCAGCGCACCGACCACTCCGACCCGACGTGCACGCCCACATGCCAACCTGACCGGACCGGCACCCGCTCGCCATCCATGCCCGTGGTGCTGGTCGGCGCGGTCATGCCGCCGCCCGCCCCGAGCCCGTACGCACCGGCCGCATCCCCTTCGCCCGCAACGCCAGCCCCTGCTTCGGGGTGGCGCCGAACCTGTTCACCCACGGCATGACCGTCAACCCGTCGAACTCCACCGGCCGCAACGCCGTACCCGCCAACGGCTCCGGGGGCACCGGCTGAACCGGCGCGGGAATCTTCACCTTGACTTCCGCCGACCCCGCCCGCGCGTTCGGGTCCGCGTCCATCACCCGCACCGCCCACAGCAGCTCACCGGTTTCCTTGTCCCGCTCCTGCGCATCCGGGACGCCCGCCTTCGACTTCTCAAAGTCGTTCGCCGCTTCCACCCCGAGCACGAACGCCCCGTGGGGAAACACATCCCCGAACGCCACCGGAATCCACCGCGGTACCGCCATCGCCGCCTGCCTCTCGTCGTCTCGCCGGATTGTCGGAGATGACCGCCCGGCCCGTCGAGATACACACTGCATCGCTCGCCGACAGCTACTCAACCCGTATACAGGCCATGTATACGTCCTTGGTATGACGGCCATACCAAGCCGGTCTGACCGACTATCCAGAGCCGACTTGCTCATACGGTCCTGGTATGGACGCGCACATCAGTCGAAATTCTGCTTGCTTGGGCGCTAATATGCGGGCCATGACTGACCGCAATACCCATCGGGTCTATACCGCCCGCCGACCCGTCGACGGCGAGGACTGGGCCGCCGTGGCGGTAGCACTCAACGAACGAATGGCAGCCCGCCGCATCGGTCAGCAACAGCTCGCCGAGGCGTCGGGAGTGTCGGTGTCCACGGTCCGCCTGGTGCAGCACGGCACGGGCCGCCGTTTCCAGAACAAGACGTTGACCGCACTGGCCCGCGCTCTCGACTGGCCCGACGACCATCTGATCAGAGTTCTACTCGCCGGCCACCCGCCCACCGAACCCGCCACCCCGGACGATCCGGTCATCGTGACACTGCGCCGGATCGAAGAACGCCTCGAAGAGCTCAGCCGCCGTCTCGTGACCGTCGAGCAGCTCGTCACCGCCGGGCGGAACCCCGAGCCGCATAACTGCGAGCCCCGCGCACGATAGAAGGGGCCGGCACCCGGACGGACGACAGATCGTCCACCTGGGCACCAGCCCCTGTCTGCGCCGGCCCCTGACCGCCGACCGCTGATCAGCGCGGGCCGAACGGCAGCCTCTCGGGCATCGCCGGACCCGTCCCCACGCCGTCTACCGGCCGGAACACGAGCGTCACCTCAACATCACCGAAAGCTTCCGCGAACCCCACCCCGTCCGGGAGCGCCGCCCACGCCCGCATGACGTCCACCGGGCGCGCGTCCGGATAGATCGTAATCATGCAGTCTGCGCGGTCGAGGGTGACCGGTGCATGCGCACCGGTGGTCTCAGCCACCGGCCCGCCGCGTCGAGCGCGCCAACGCCGCACCCAGCAGCATCCGACCCGCCGCCGGCGCCGTGGAGTGATCCACGAAGAAGAACAACGGGCACACCTGATAGTCGTGCCAGCCGCTTTCCACCGCGAACAGTTCCGCCGACCCGGGCGAGTCAAACGTGATCGTCGTATCGCGGACCCGCCGTTCGTCCCCCGGCTCGAAGCGCACCACGCCGTAGAGCACGGACATCGATCCATCCCCGCCGTCAGCCACCGTGTCTACCCTGGTCACCGGCCGCACCGTCCCATCCTGTCGTCAGCATGCCTTTCGGACGCCAGCCCGGCCCCGCGGACACCGCGCTCAACGCGGAACCGGACTGGTTGGACAACAGGCTCACCGACCCGCGGACCGCACCGAAACGCCAAGTCCGTATACGCCGCCCGACTCCCCCGACCAGCCGTGTTCCACCAGGCGAACGGTCGACAAGCGGTACACGAGCGCGCGACTCGGGCGAAGGTCCCATACCAACCTGGTATGAACGCGCTACTGTCAGCATGCCGCCCTGCACACCGCTGACCGGCGGACCATCGGACGCACCCGAGAAGGCACGATGCCGCCAACCACCAGCCCTTACACGGTCTCCCGGCAGGTACTCGACCGGGACGACATGCGCACGGCGCTGAACGCCCGCGACTTCGGCACCATCTTCCGGCTGTTGAAGAAGTACGACGGCGCCAGTCAGGACCGCATCGCCTCTCCGATCGAAGGGCTCACCCAGAGCCGCGTCAGCCGGATCATGCGCGATCAGGAACACATCATGTCCATCGACCTGATCGAACGCATCGCCGACGCCCTGCGCATCCCCGGCGAGCTTCTCCGCCTGGCCCCGCGCCCATGGGAGAGCACAGGCCCCACACCCGCGCCACCCTCGCCGGACGCCCGCGCAGAGATCCCCACGCCGACCCCGCCAGCCGCCCGACCGGCCCCCGAACACCCGGCATCCACGCCAGGCGACTACGCCGCGCGGGAACGGTCCCTGTCCGTCACGATCGACATCGCCGCCGACGGCTCCGCCCAGGTCACCTACACCTACGAACTGGTGAACATCGGCACGTTACCGATCACCCGTCTCGTCCGCGAGCTGTGGTTCAAACACACCACCGGCATCCTCACGATCAAGCCAGCCGCCGCATCCGACCGCAACGTCATCATCCAGCGGATCCACGACACCATCACGATGTCCAAGTTCGCCTGCCAGATCTTCCCCGCAGTCCAGCCCGGCGAATCTGCGATCATCGCCTACACCTGCGACGGCGGACGGTTCCTCGACGAGCTCTACTGGCGGCAAGGCTTCACCCGCCCCACCGACCGGTACTCACTCACCGTCCGCCACCGCGGCACACGGCAACTGCTGAGCTGCACCGCCGTGGAGGAACACGCCGACGGCTCCGAGGTCTCCGCCACCGACGGACTCACCTGGACATACGACGAGACCGCCATCGTCCTCGAGTTGACCCGCGCCAACCTGGCACCGAACCACGCCGTGACGCTCCGATGGGACGCCGATCGTGACCTTGCGTGATGACATCGAAACGGCGCTACGGGCCTGGGACGCCTACGAACGCCAGCGAGGCTGCCCCGCGGTCATCGACTACGACTGCGCCCCCACCGACGTCGAGATCCCACCGGTCGCCGACCGCATCGACGCGCATGCCCGGTTCACCGACCTGGAACGCCGCGCACACGCCGAGGACCAGCCGCACCTAGCCGACCGTGTCGGCGCACACCTGGCCTACCTGCGTGCGCTACTCGGGGAACACCAACCATTGGATGCCTATGTCCAGGCCACCCAGGGATGCACGGCGGCCGGATGGACCGACGACTACATCACCGCCTGCCGCGACCGGGCGATATCGGCCATCGGGGCATGCGGGGTCACCTGGGGCCCGGATACCGCCGCTCACCTCGACGAGGCCGAAGGCCCCGTGCCCAGCGACGATGTCCCCGATCTGATCCGCGCAGCGGCAACGGAGATTGAACCGACAGTCCGCCGCCTCACCGGCGCGACCGCCGACTACGACCTGACCATTGAACGCGTCGACCTCGACGTGTATTGGGCCTATTGGCTCGATGGAGCCGGATCGAAGGTTCGACTCCGCCTCAACCAACGCAACGCCCGGTTCACCGCGGTACGGCTACGCCAGTTCGCGCAACACGAAATCCTCGGCCACGCCCTCCAGGCCGCCAACTGGTCGGCCAACTGCACCCGCAACGACGTCCCGTGGGTACGCCTGACCTCCGTACACGCCCAACAACAGGTCCTCATGGAAGGACTCGCCCAGGCCCTACCCCTGTTCACCGCACCCGATGACGAACCACTGACCACCCGGATACGCGTCGATCATTACCTTCAGCTCGTCCGCGCCGAACTACACCGCGCCATCAACACCGGAACATCCGTCGCCGACTGTGTCGACCACGCCCGTGACCGGGTGCCGTTCTGGAAAGACAGCACCATCGCCGACGCCCTCACCGACCGCGGCGCAGACCCACTCCTACGCTCCTACCTCTGGTCCTACCCCGCGGGCATCGACTGGTTCGTCGCCCTTGCCGACACTGCCGGCCCCGAGATCTCGGGAACTATCCTTCGCACTGCCTACCAACGGCCGCTTACCCCGGCGGATCTCGCCCAACTCTGGCCATCCGGCCCACGCATCGGCGGACCCGGCACCCCCGATACGCCATAAGCCGGGCACTGCCGAATTACTCGGTTTTAGATCAAGGGTGCGGCGCGTGCCTGCGCCGCGCGACCGCCTGCGCGCGGCCTGGCGGCCGTGCTCGCCGGGCGCGTCGCTGGCCCGCCACCGCGCACAACCCAGAGCGGGAATGGCAAGGAGGCCAGGCATCCCAGGACCTGTAGGCATGCCGGTCAGAGCGACCGCCGCCGGATAGGCGAATCCACGCCGTACCGAGCGGCACGGATTCGCGATGCTGGTTCTGTTTTGCGGTCAGGTTCACCGAGTAGCCGAGCGCGTTCCGGGATGCACAGCCATGCGACCACCGGAGACCAGCACCGGGCACGCCAGGGCATACGAAAAACGAGTAGAGGCACGCCATCTGGCAGCAGGGAGACAGTCCCCGGTCGCTTCGCTCCCCGGACAGCCCGACCCCTCACCCGCCATGATGAAACCGTCTGCGGTTACCGACAGCACAGTCAATCTTGATCAAGTGATGAAAAACCGTCACAGCTATCCGTCAAGATCAGAAAGATTGCGTCGGATCAGGACGACTGA
>NZ_CAUVXG010000012.1:65712-101595 GCF_963555885.1 Protofrankia sp. Cr2 | reverse complement strand
ACAGCCGGAACAGCGACCGCCAAAGCACCGACTCCGTCACTGGACGCCGCGGGAACCACGACGGCGGGGACGGGTGCGGGCTGGGCGGGAACAACCTGGGCCGGAGCGGCTGACGCTGGGGAAACCAGCTCCGGTCGCGGTTGCCGACCTGCCAGCGCCGTCGGCGTCGCCGCAGGCCGGTCGACGGTGCCCGACACCGGCGCCGAGTCGGTGGATGGCGCCGCGTGCCGGTGAGCATCCCGTTCGATGTCGGCGAGTGCGGCGAGGATCTCGTTCGCGCGGATATGCGCCCGGCCGATCGCCAGGCTCTGGTCCTTCACCGCCTCGACGGCCTGCGGCAACCACGACGCATCCTGATCGTCGCGGTGGGCCTGGAGCACACCGACCAACTCGTCCGCTATCCGCAGCTGGCTTTCCAGATACTGCGCGTGCACCGCTACGTGCTGCGCAACGACATCTTGTGACACGTCAACCACAATTGGCGAGCGATTCGGGTCCGACGCAACCGCCTGCGCAACCGGCACCGCTGACACAGCCGCCGGGACGACCGGTGCCGCGGCAACGGGCGGTGGGACGGTCACGAACGGCGCACTGACCTGACCCGAGACCGCGGGCGCGCTCGCCGCCGTCCCATTGGGTGAGATCTGGTCGTCGACCGGTTGCGCGTCGCTCGCGCTCACATGGGCGGAAGACCCGCTACCCCCGGTCAGGTCAGTGGTGGATATCTGGTAGCCGTTGTCGAGGGCGGCCTGATAGGCGGCCCGGCGTGAATCGGGCACGTACTCGGCACCGTTGAGGGTCACGACCATGCCGCGAGACGGGGCCGCCACCAATGCGGGGGCGTCGTACCGGTTGATTCCCGTGATCGGTATCCCGAGGACCGCGAGCTGAACCGCGGCCTGCTTCACAGCAACATCGCTGTCACCGAGCGGCCCGGCGTCGGTGGGTATGGCGACCACCCCGGACTCGGCCAACGTCCGCCGCGCAAGCTGGGTCAGCACCTGCTTGGGACCGAACTCGACCAGCACGTTGCAGCCGTCGGCGCGCATCGCCTCCAGGGCCGCGACGAACTCGACCGGCTCCAGCAGCTGCCCGGCCAGCACCCGCCGGTTCGCCTCGACATCCGACCCGTACGCGGCACCCGCCGTGTTCGCATACACCGGCTGTGCCGGCACGTTGATGCGCGCCGCCTCCACCGCCAACCGGAACTTCTCCACCGCATGGGCCACATGACGGGTGTGAAAAGCTGCGGAAACCGGCAGCTGCCGTGCGTTCAACCCCCGCTGCTTACATTCCTGCACCACCTCGCCGACCCCCTGGGTGTCCCCACCCACCACCACCTGGTCCGGCGCGTTGTGGTTACACACGATCACACTCGGGAAAGCCACGAGGATGTCGGTGACCTGCTCGCGGGTGGCCTGGACCGCTGCCATCGCACCCGGGTCGTGTTCGGGATCGTCGGCCGGTGGCGCCATCGCCTCACCACGGGCGCGCGCAAGGCGGAAAAAGTCCGCGTCGGCCAACGCGCCGGCCGCCCACAGGGCGGTCAGCTCCCCGAAACTGTGTCCGAGGAAACCAGAACAGCGCAGGCCCAACTCGGTCAGATACCGGAACTGCCCGACCGAGAGCGCACCGATGGCCGGCTGCGCGTATTCGGTCTGGCGAAGAGCTGTCTCCTGGGCCTGGCGCTGTCCCGCGTCAAAGACGGGTACCGGGTAGATGACCGCGGCCAGACGGCGCGCCGCCCCGGCGAACGACCCGTTCGCATCATCGAAGGCGGTCGCCACCGTCGGAATGTTGAGCGCCGCCTCCACGCCCATATCCAGATACTGACTGCCCTGCCCGGCGAACAACGCGCCCACTTTCAGGTCCGGCAGCTGCCGACTCCGGAAGAACACCCCGGCCGGATGCGTCCACTGCTCCACATCCCCGGACGTCACGAGCTGATCGAGCGCCAACGCGCGCAGGCGCTGCGCCGTCTCGTCATCCGCGGCCACGAACCCGACCCGGGCATGCCCGGCGGGAATCGACGCCGTCGCATCCCCCGGTGCGCCCGAACGCAGCACATCCACCAATGCGCTGGTTTCAGGCGCATGCCACAGATACGCCCGAGCCGTCCGGTGCAACGCTTTGACGGCGCCACGATCCCCGTTGTGCTCTTCCAACACGACATGGAAGTTCGTCCCGCCGAACCCCATCGCGGACGCGGCCGCCCGCCGCACCGGCCGATACGGATCACGAATCCACGGCCGGGTGCGGGTGTTGACGTACAACGGCGCGTCAGCAAAATTGATCGCGCTGTTCGGGCGCTCCACATTGATCGTCGCGGGCAGCATCTTCTGATACAGCGCCAGCGCGAGCTTCATCACACTCGCCGTACCGGCCGCACCCTTGGTGTGCCCGATCTGCGACTTCACACTTCCGATCGCCGCGAAATGCCGCTCATCGGTCGCCTCAGTGAGGACACCGTTCAGCGCCGACAGCTCTGTTTTGTCCCCTACCGCGGTACCGGTCGCATGTCCCTCGAACAGCTCCACCGACGCCGGCGAACAGTCTGCATCGGCATAGGCCCGTGCCAGCGCCAGCCGCTGACCTTCCGCACGCGGCGCATAGATACTCTTCGACCGGCCGTCGCTGGACGAGCCGATACCGCGAATCACCGCGTACACGCGGTTCCCGTCGCGCTCGGCGTCGGCAAGACGCTTCAACGCGAGCATGCCGATACCCTCACCGACCAACGTGCCGTCAGCGGCATCGTCGAAAGGCCGGATGCGCCCGGCTCGAGACAACGCCTGTGTCTTGCTGAAGCACATGTAACCGAAGATCGAGTTCTCGGTGTCGGCGCCACCGGCAATCATCATCTCGGCCCGGCCGTCGACGAGCTCCGCCACGGCCACGCGGACGGCGGTCAACGACGCCGCACAGGCCGCGTCGACCGTGCAGTTCATCCCGCCCAGACCGAGGCGGTTCGCGACCCGGCCGGCGACGACGTTCGCCAACAGCCCCGGGAACGAGTTCTCCTCCCACGGCGCGAACGCCGCCGCGTACTTCGCCGCGATCGCCTGCGCATCGGCGTCGCTGAGCCCGCAGCTGCGGACGACCTCCTTCAACACCGGGGTCGACAACCGAGCCGCCAGCGGATGCATCAGCGGCACCGGGCCGGTGACGCCCAGCACCACGCCCGTCCGTGACGCGTCATACCACTGCGAATCGGTCGCCCCGGCGTCACGCAGCAGATCCCGCGCCACCACCAGACTCAACGTCTGCAGGGTGCTGGTGACCTCCAGCTGGTTCGGCGGCAGACCGAACTCCAATGGATCAAAATCCACATCCGGGACGAAGCCCCCGCGGCGCGAATAGGTCATGTCCGGAACAGCGGGATCCGGATCAAAGTAGTCGTCGAGGTTCCACCGGCTCGCAGGGACATCCTGGGTGCAGTCCACCGAATCCACGATGTTCTGCCAGTACTCACGGTAGTCATGAGCCATCGGGAACAGACCCGCCATGCCAACAATCGCGATCGGATTATTGGCCAGACGCCGATCCGCCAGCTTCTCGCCCTCGCTCACAGTCTTCCTCTCCTAAAGGGCCGAAGGCGATGCGATCGTGGTTCTGTCGCATCGCCGGAGGCCGAAGTCCCCGGGTCGCTAGAGGGCCGAAGGCGATGCGATCGTGGTTCTGTCGCATCGCCTTCGGCCGAAGTCCCTGGGCCACTCAGCCGAAAAACCACGATCGCATCGACGTCGGCCCGACCAGCGGCCTTCTAGGGCATGTTTGAGAAGCATCTGTTCGGCTCGCGTTCCCCCGCATCCCGTCTGGCTGCGTTGTCGTCGGGCCCGGATAGGACACCACTATCCGGGCCTCCTCCGCCTTGCCAGCCGGGCGCGGATGGCCCGCTCGCTGATCGAACGACACTTCTCAAACACGCCCTAGTACGAGAGCGGTCCCGACCCGACACCTGCGAACGAGGGTGATCCGTTCAACACTGTCATCCCGGTGGCAAAACTGATGAGCTCGGCCGTTTCCTCCGCGAAGCGCCGGTGACCGGCCGGACTCGGATGCAGGCCGTCCGCCGACCACATAGCCGGATCCGTCCATTCGTGCGCCACCGCGACGTCCACGCACAGCGCACCGGTGTACCCGGCGACCGCACGTAGGCACTCATTCGCCTCGGCGAAACGGGCGCGCAGGAGCTGGCGGAAGGTGTCCGGCAACGGCAGGTTCCGCGGAATATCCGCATACGTCGCGGTGAACATCACCGTATCCGGCCCGCTCAATGTGGTGAAAATCGTCTCGAGATTATTCCGGAAGCGCGCCGCGTCATAGTCTCGAACCAGGTCGTTGACCCCGGCCACAAAACCGATCAGCGGAGCCTTGTTCACCAACGCGACGCCAAGCTGGCCGGCAACCACGTCCTGGGTTGTCGCATCGAAGGTCCCGAGATTGAGATAGCTGTTGCGGGAGATTCCGAACAGTTCCGCGAAGCGGGGCACCCAACCACCGTACGTCCCGTCCGGCCGCGGATCTCCCCGGCCCTCGACGAAGCTGTCGCCGATGACCGTCAGTCGTGCTTTCGCCATCATCCGCAATTCCCCTGTCATTTCATCCGGCAGGCATCGGCGCGGGTGCTCGCCGGCGAGCTACACCTAAATTGTGCGGAGTAGGCCAAACAATGGTCAATACCAATCCGAAATCCCTATTGCTCGATCGAGGAAAACGATTGGCGGTGTCGACGCAGCGAAAATCTCATCTTTCTACTCCGCATTTACCGGTACATTGTCACGGTGTTCACCGGCGCTTTCCAGCGAATATGTCTCCGCATGAGCGGCCACTGCTGCCGCCGTGGAAACCGACAAACTATTCCGTGGCACCCACCGATCCCACTACGCAGGCGCCGGCGCAATGTACACGACCACGGATGCACCGGCTCGGCCGACACGGCCCGACGGTTCCGTTGCACCCTCAGTGGTGAGGTCTACCGTGACGGCACAGGCAACTGGCCGTCGATGATCCAGGATGCCGCCGCGGACCCGATGATCCCACTATCCTTGATCCATTCGAAGTGATCGAGGTGCGCGACACCAGCGGAGTCGTCCAGGTGCCAAGGGGTGATCTTTGCGGACCGCATCCTGCCGCAGAGAAAGTCGACATTGGACCGCGGCCCGAGCCGGTCACCGTCCAGGGAGATCGCCAGGACGGGAATGGCCAGCTCACTCAACATCTGATCGTAGTCCCGCTTCGTACCCCGCGGCTGGTATCGGCTCGTACGGGAGTGCCGCGCCCAGTCGATCATCACACCACCCGCCATCGCGCCGCCGATCAGCATGCCGCCCGGCCAGTACCCGCGCAACCTGGCGACCAGACCGATCGTCTGGATCTTCCACAGGGCTTCCCAGCGCTTGGGACCGAATGCCTTCCAGTAGACGGATCCGGCACCGATGATGCAGACCCCGGCCACATCCTCAGGCGCTGATGCCGCGTAGAGCACGGAGAGCTGACCGCCGAGACTGTGTCCGAACAGATACAGCGGAGCCTGGGGAAACCGCGAACGAACAGCCTTGATGACGGCGGGAAAATCGACCTCGAGGATCTCGCGGTAGCCGAATGCCGACTTCTTGTCGAGTCCGGGTGTGCTTTCCCCCTGTGCCCGCAGATCGCACATCGCGACCGACAAACCCGACGCGTGCAAAGTCTTGGCCAGCGGTAGGTAGAACTTCGCCTTGAGCGCCATCGCCGGCAGAATCAGCGCCACCGGGACGGTTGGATCATTCTGTGGAAGTACCCGGATCACGAATGTGACGTTGTCGTCGGTGGTCACCGGAATCGCTTCGAGCGAGGCGAACTCCGATGGGCGCCTGGTGGCGTTGCCGTCCGGCGTGTCACGACCGGTCGAGCTCACTGACATGGGGACTCCCGTCACAGCGTGTGGAATACTGGCGCCTTCCGCGGGCCGACAATAGGTGCGGAAATACGGTCGGATGCCCGTCAGCCAGCCAGGATCTTGCAGGCGAACTCAAAATGGAACCTGGCAACGAGCCCGTCGGCGTCGTCGTAGAGCCGCGCCCTGGCATCCAGATCGAACTGCTCCGGGGCATCGCTGGCCAGCACGCGGCGCACTTCCCGCTCGTCCACGGTGGCGATCGCACGGATTCGACCGGCGGCCGGCTTGCGGAAGGTCGACCGGGCATCCCGGACCACCATGTACTCGACCCGGGCCAGCCGGGGCGCCACGGCACCGGCAGCCGCGGCGGCGCTGGCGATGTCCGCGGCCAGGAAGAGCGCACCCGCATGAACGGTGCCCAGGTGATTGGTGAGGTTCTCACTGTCGGGGATCTCGACGACCGCCCGGTCGGGACCCACCTCGGTGATGGTGACACCGACGAACCGGCCGAAGGGAACGAGCGAGTCGGCGATCTCCCGGATGCGCTCGTAGTCGACGATCCCGTTCGTCGCCCCGGCGAAAATCGCGTATCCGGTCTCGGCACGCGAAACCTGCGTATCATTCGTCACGCTCATCATCCCAACACCCTTGATGGACCAGGCCGTGAACGGATTTCAAACTGATCACCCGATGAAACGGAAAAAACGGTGAAGGAACGACGCACCGGATGTCATGCTGATTTCGTACCATCCGATTCGCCATGGATGTTCGATGGGAATATGACGGAGGGTCAACGATAGGCCCGGAGCACCCGGCGGGCGATGGACCAGCGAAGCACCTCGGACGGACCCTCGTAGATTCGGAAGGCGCGCGCTTCGACGAGGAACCGGGCGACCAGTTCGTCCTCACACACACCGAGCCCGCCGTAGAGCTGGACCGCACGGTCGAGCACCCGCCACACGGCCTCCGACACGAAAGTCTTGGTGATCGAGGCCGCGTGGCGCGCCGCACCGCTGACCGAGCCCTGTTCGTCGATCACGGTGGCGGTCGAGTAGATGAGCGCTCGGGCGGCCACGATATCGATCTCGTTGTCGGCAACGTGGGCCTGGGCCATTCCGTGGTCGGCGACGGGTATCCCGAATGCCGTGCGGTTCACGATCCGCTCGGCCGACATCGCGTGCGCCCGGGCGGCCAACCCCAGCCAGTTCATGCAGAAGGTGAGGCGGGAGGGGGCCAGCCGCACCTGGGCGTACTCAAGACCGCGTCCAACCTCCCCGAGCACAGCGTCATCGGGAACAAAGCAGTCACTGAAAGTGACTTCACAGTGGCCGCCCGGGGCGCTGTGATCGAGTGTCGGCATCCGGCGGCCCACCTTGAGCCCCGGGTTGTCCTGATCAACCAGGAACATCGTCGTGCCACCAGGGGTCGCAGCGATGCAGATGGTGAACGCCGCCCCGTCGGCACCGGTGGTGAAGTGCTTCGCGCCATTGATCTTCCAGCCATCGGCGACCTTCTCCGCGACCGTCGCCAGCATCGCGGGATCCGATCCCGCACCTGGTGACGGTTCGGCCATCGCGATGGACGAACGGACCTCACCGCGCGCCAACGGCGCCAGGTACCGTTCCGCCTGCGGTGCGGTGGCGAGGTGGGCAAGCAGGTGGATGTTGCCGTCGTCCGGAGCGGAGGCGCCCACCGCGATCGGACCGATCAGGCTCGTACCAGCGGCTTCCAGCACGCTGGCCTGGGCGCGGGTGTCGAGGCCGAGGCCACCGTAGGCCACCGGCGACAGCGGGCCGAAGACCCCCGCAGCCCGGGCGGCCTGCTGCAGCTCCACCCGGAGCACATCGTCCATATGACGTCCGGCGGTCACGATTTCTCGCTCGACCGGGAAGACATGCTCGCGGACGAAGGTCCGGGTGCGTTGCGCGATGTCCTGCGGGCTGGCGCTTGCGGCGGGCACGGGGTTCACGGGGCACACTCCACGATCATTGCCTGCGGGTCCACCGGTCAGGCGGCCTTGAGTAGACGCTCGTCGCGCGGGGTGCCGACCTCTTCGTAGAGTTTCTCCAGGTTCTCCGGCGCGAAGAACTCCTCGCCGTGGATGCCCCCGGCCATCAGACCGAAGAACTTCTTGGTGTACTCCGGGCTCTGGCTCGTGGCACGCAGGACCGACTCGAAGAACGGCGGCAGGGTGAGCTCGGCGAGGACGCAGGTGAACTCGAAGGTTCCCTTGCTCCGCTGATCGCGGATCCTGGCGTAGTCCGCCACGGCGTCGTCCACCGGCCGCTCCTGGGACAGCCCCTGGTGCAGGTGGTCCGCGAGGAGCTCGGCGTACAGGAACGCGTCGGTGATTCCCCAGCCGGTGAACGGGTCCTTGTGGTATCCGGCGTCTCCGACCAGCGCCCAGCCCGGCCCGTTGGATCGGCGGTAGTAGTTGTCCGGGTAACGCATGACCCGGAAGTTCTCCGCCCGCTTTCCGTTCGTCCGGAGGTCCTCACCGAGATCGGGTACCACCTCGTCGTACACAGCGTGGAAGCTGTTCTCCACATCGGCGCGGAACTCACTGAAGTACTCTCGCCGGCGCAACAGCGACACCAGGTGCAGACCGTCGTTGGTCGGCCAAGCGCCTATCTGCTGCTGCTTGAAGCTGGTCCGGTGCTGGAAGGACCAGTCAAGATTGCCGAAATACGAGTAGTAGACGAAGCAGGTGGCCGGTACGACACGGTAGAAGTCGGCTCCGACCTGGTCTGCGACCGTCGAGTTCCGGCCGTCCGCGCCGACCACGAACGAGGCGCGAAATTCCTTCTCCGATTCGTCGCCGAACTGGCCACGGATACCGACGGCGCGACCGTCTTCAAAGATCACATTCTGGACGGTGAATCCCTCGACGACCTCCGCCCCGGCCGCGCGGGCCGCGTCGACCAGGATCTTGTCCAGCACCGTGCGACGAGGAGAATAGACCTCGGTGATGCCCTCGATCGGGTCGGCGAAACCCTCGACATGGATACCGGTATAGGACAGGGTCAGGTGCTTCATCGCCGGGACGCCCGTCGCCGCGACGCTGTCGAGCAGACCCCAGTCCCGGAGTCGTGCAAGGCCGGTCTGCTGAATATAGTGCGTCGATATGGTGTCACTCGGGAAGGTTGATCTGTCAACGACGAGGACCCGATGACCGCGTCTGGCCAGGAGCATCGCCAACGATGAACCGGCGCAGCGCGCACCAACAACGATAACGTCGTACATACAATGTGCTCCTGTCGTCAACCCGGACGATCTCCGCGGTGCCACCGCACTCCGGCACGGATACGTATCAATTTTCCACAACTGCCGGAACTACGGTCAACAACTGTGCCAATACGCCATCGGCCGATTGGTCGACACAATGGATCCGTGCATCGGTAACGGTCGGGAAACGGTGGCGGGAACGGGTGGCGGGAACGGCTGCGCGGTCACCCGTACAGCGCGGCGATGTCCCCGGCGAAATCGCTCTCGATCACCGCCCGACGCAGTTTCATGGAAGGCGTCAGATGCCCTCGGTCCAGGGTGAAATCGGTCGCGAGCACCCGGAAGGCCCGGATCGACTCGGCCCGGGAGACGAGGCTGTTCGCGTCGTCGATCGCGATCTGAATCTCCGCGACCAGATCGGGATCATGGCGCCAGGAGTCGTCGTCCGGTACCGTTTCCCGGCCCGCCAGCCAGGTCTGGAGGGCCGCGCCGTCAACGGTGACCAGCGCGCTGACGAACGGGCGTGCATCACCCACCACCATGCAGTTGCTCACCAGTGGGTGCAGCCGCACGCGATCTTCCAGCGGTGTCGGCGAGACGTTCTTGCCACTGCTGGTGACCAGGATCTCCTTGCGACGACCGGTGATGTAAAGGAAGCCGTCCTCGTCAAGCCGACCGAGATCACCGGTGTGCAGCCAGGGGCCGTCGCCAGCCTGGACCGCATCTCGCTCTGTTGGCTCAACGGCTGGCTCAACGGCTGGCGGCCAGTACCCGGGCCAGTATCCCGGCGAGACGTTGCGGCCGCGGACGAGCAGCTCCTCGTCGTCGGCGATCGCCACCGTGGTGCCCGGGATCGGGCGTCCGACGCTGCCCATCCGGTTGGTGGCCGCGACGTTCACCGTCACCGCCGTGGCTGATTCGGTCAGCCCGTAGCAGTTGAGGATCTCCACCCCCAGGCCGCCGTAGAACGCCGCGGTCGTGTCGTCGAGCGACGCGCCACCGGAGATCACATATTCGAAGCGACCGCCGAAGGACTCCCGCACCCGGCTGTAGATCTTCTCGTCGAACGCGGCGTGGGCATCTCGTAGCTCCGCATCCACGGCAACCGACCCGGGGACGTCGGCCTCCGGCGATGCGACAGAACCAGGATCGCATCGCCTTTGGCCTGCGAGCCCGCGTGCCCTGGCGAGCCCGAATTCGATCGCGATCCGCTCGGCCGCCGCGTCGACCACCCCGACACCGCCTGCCGCCGGTTCGCGGACCCGCTTGCGGATCTTTTCCAGGGCGTATGGGACGAGCGCGAGGAACGTGGGCCGGAACGTCGGGAACTCGGCGATCAGTTCCGGCACACCCGGCAGAAGTCCCGTCCGGGTGCCGGCATACAGGCCGGCGATGAGGATGGTCCGACCGAAGACGTGCGCAAGCGGCAGGCCCAGCAGGGTCGTCGCCTGCTCGCCCCGCGCACTGCGGAACAGGTGCCCGGTGTGCTCGACCGTATTGGCCGAGGACGCAAACATGTTGCGGTGGGTAAGCATGCACCCCTTGGGTACCCCGGTGGTACCACTGGTGTACACAATCGTCGCAAGGTCGTCGGCACGCACCGTGCCACGACGATCGTCGTACGCGGCGTCCAGCAGCCCGTCCTGATCGCCGTCGTGCCAGGCCTCGACCGTCTCCAGCAGCCAGATATCGGCCCGCAGGCCACTACCGCCGATCTGGCGGAGCTGGGTCCGCTGCGCCTCGGTCTCGACAAAACACCAGCGTGCTCCGGAATCGGTGAGGACGTGCTGAATCTGCAGTTCCGAAGCTGTCGGGTAGATCGGAACCGTGACCGCACCGATACTGAGAACCGCGAAATCGACGACCGCCCACTCATAGCTGGTTCGGCCCAGCACGGCCACGCGGTCGCCGTGCGCGACGCCATGGGACAACAGCACCTTGGCAACGGCCCGGACGTACTCGGCGAACTGCCGGCAGGTGAAATCCTGCCAACCGGCAGTGGTCTTCCGACTGAGCACACAGCGGTCCGGGTTCAGCCGGACGCCTTCATCTACCAGTAAGGACAGGCCCCGGTCATCGGGAAGCACAACGCCCTCTCCGGACTTGTACTGCTGCATCTCTACCACCTACTCGCGGCGACGACTTCCGATGTCAGTGTCTGTTACGAGGGTCGGTTTTAATTCTTGAAGGACGGGTCGGCGCTGGCAATATGCTTCTCCTGAACGATTCATTAACATACGCCGTTGCGTACGCCGTTGCGCAGGTCTGCACGGCGCGATCACACCAGGCAGGACGCACCCCAGCATGACCAGAGCTGGTGGGCAGCCACCTTCAAAGGGTGTGAAACGGTATCGCCTAATTGCCGGATTCAATCACAGACCCCAACGGTGACCAACGGCCGGTGCACACCTGCGACCTGCTCATACGCCCGTACGGATCATTCCCTTCGTCCGCATGAGGAACTCGGCCAGATAGCCGTCGTGCGGGATTCCCGGCCGTAGCCAGACCGTCGCATTGTCCCCCAGGTACAGATTTGTGATCGACGGCTCGTCCAGCAGATCATCAATGAGATCACTACGCGTAGTCATCGCCGTGAGCACCAACGAGTCGCGCAGCGGCGCGATGCCGTCATCGGGGTGCCATGGGCCGACCCAGACACATGGGAACGGGAGCTCGACGTTCAGTTGCGGTGCTGTACTCGAGTCGACCAGATGGACCGCCGGGCGGAGCACCGAACCGCCGGACGGCAGCTCATCGACGACGGTGTCGCCACCGAGCAACGGCCGCGCATCAGCGGCCACCGTGTGCAGGTAGCGGTCGACCTCCACGGCGGACTCCGTCGGTTGCACGGTGAGAATCGCCTCGGGATCGTCGGCCGGCAGACTCGGAATCCGGCCCAGCATGGCCGCGAGCGCCTGCGCGAGGGGTTCGGGATCGCCCTCGACCAGCACGGCGGTGGCGCACGTGCAGGCGGTACCGCCGAGGTGGCTGACCGAGCCCGCGATAATGTCGATCTTCTCACGCCAATCGACGTCAGCAGTGACGAGGATCTTCGATCGGCCCGGACCCTGGGTGAGCACGTGGGGGTTGGCGCGGTACTTGTCGACGACGTCCTGGCCGCCGTACACGATGGCATAGTCGGCCTCGGCGATGATCACGTCGGCGACGGCGTAGTCGGTCGGCAACAGCGTCACCACGGCCGGCGGGAAACCCGCGTCGCGCAGCGCGCTTACCAGCCGGAAGGCTGTGAACGGCTCGCGGGCCGAGGGACGTACCGCCACCTTGTAGCCCATCGCCAAAGCCTCGGGCCACAGCCCGTGGACAGCCGGCGTGTTGCCGGCCGCGTGGACCGCGAAGAGGTCACCCCGCCGTGTCCACACGGCGGACCCCGCGAGGGTCTGCGGGGCGCGCCAGTCACCGACCGCCCCCCGGGGCATCGCCAACTCCAGCGTGCGGCGTTGGGAGCGCAGCACGTCCGCGACCCACTCGACCGACTGCCGGACGACGGCGAGCGGAACGCCGGACGCGGTCGACACCAACTGCGCGTAGCCGTCAGGGTCCAGACCGCCGATGGTCGCATCCAGGTACAGATCAGCAGCCTTCGTGAGAGCGGCCAGCCGCTCGGCACCCGGCATGACGGCGGAGCCCCGCATCGCGGCGAATGTCCGTCGCACATACAGCGCAGGCACCTGGCTGATCTCGCCGATCTGTGCGCCGGTCAGCGCGGTCAGCGGCTGGCGTTCGCGGGAACGGTACGGTCCCGCCGGACCGAGGGCATCGATGTAGACCGGCTCGCCCATCAGTAGACCCCTTCGATGACCGAGTGGTTGTCGAACATGGTGACGGGTCCGACGTCGGCGACCGCACAGCCGAGCGCGCCGGGCAGCGGCTCGGCCATCAGCGCGACGTCCCGCTCACGATTGTTCGGCATCAGCGCGTACTTGCTGAGATGGTTCATCACGACCTGCCCCCGCTCGCCGACGTTCACATCGGCACCGGTCTCGGGGTGCACGACCCGGAACACGATGTACGGGCTGGGCGGATCGAACACCGCCAACCCGCCGGGCAGGTCCTCGGACCGCTCACGCGACATCCCGAGGATCGTGGTACTGCCGTACAGGCCCTTGAGCGGGATCTCCGGAAAGATCTCCTGCTTGAAGATGTCCCGCGAATCGGCATCCATGTGCGCGCCGCTCCAACAGATGAACCTGATCTGCTTGCGAACCAGGTCAACGAGTTCGGCGCGGCGCGCGATCCGTTCGAGCAGCGGCGGCGTCGTGACGAGGATTCCGACGGACTGAGTGCTCAGGATCTGCGCGGCCTGGTCGATGAGATGCTCGGCGTAGCGGTCGGCGTCCGCCGTGTCCCCACGCGCGATCAGCTGCTTGATCCAACGGGGATCGAGGTCGATGGTGAACTTCACACCGTGGTGGCGGCGCGCCCGCCGGCTGGCGAACTCCCCGAACATGTGCGGCCCGCTGGGCGTGATGGCCAGAGTGTTCATGGTGCCGAGGTCGGCGTAGTGGAATTCGTCCCAACTGAGGGCGAACTCCATCCAGCGGTCGAACATGACGAACCGCTTCGGCGCTCCGGTCGTGCCGCCGCTTTCGTAGATCCCGGCGATCTCCCGGTCCGCGCCTTCGAGCCCACGCGGAATCAGGTCCTCGACCGGAATGTCCCGGAATTCGTTGATGACGTTCGGGAACAAGTCGAGATCCGCGAACGTGCGAACATCCGCGACGGGGTCGAAACCCAGGCTCCGTGCACGGCGCAGCCAGTACGGACTCCCGGTCTCCGCGCTGAAGTGCCAGGCCATCAGCGCGGAGATGTATTCATCGGGGTCGACGGCCGCGTCGCCTGCTGCGGTGAGGTCCAGAACGGCGGAAAACATTCGCGGCCTCCGGCTGCGTGCGTCGTGTAGGTCGGCGCGAGTCATCCTCTCGCAGCCGACCGCGCGCACAGCACGATAACGGCGATTTCTATCAGACGATTGGTGATTGCGTGCGGGTCGGCCGGATGAGGCCCGGCGTCGGGCCGACACCAGGCCTCATCCGGCCGAGGCGGGTCGCGGCCCCGGGCGAAACAGCAACCATTCGTTCACCACCCGTCCATCGTCGCGGAGTCCCGGCTCAACGATTCCCTCGTACAATCCGGTGAGCATGAACAGCCGGCCGGAGTCGATCCGAAGGAGAATGGACCCGTGCAGGTCAACGGCGCGAAAGAAGAATACCCGGCGCTGAACCGTATACGCGAACTGCGGGAACTACTGGCGCACGGAATGGCTGCCGGGATCGGGGTCGGCCACTCACTGGGTATAACGCTCGAGTCGGTGGAGAAGGGCCGGACGGTGTACACACTCACGCCCTCACCGGCCACCGCCAACGCGATATATACCGTGCACGGCGGTGTTCTGGCGACCCTCATGGACACCGCCATGGGAAGCGCGATCTTCACCGAACTCGCCGATGGAGTCCTTTACACCACGCTCGAGCTGAAGGTCAACTTCATTCGTCCGGTGAGGCTTGACGGCGATCAGCTCACCTGCGAAGGCCGGACGATCAACATCGGGAAGCGCACCGCGCTCGCGGAAGCACGCGTCATCGACCCCGCCGGCAGGCTGATAGCCCACGGAACCAGCACGTGCATGCTGACACGCTCCACGGATGCGACCTGAAACTCGACCACGTGTGGGTGCACCGTCAGGCGACCTGGACATCGAACCGCGCGGCCGGTGCGGCAAGGTGCACCGGCCCGCCGAAGACACGGCTGGCATCGGCCTGTCTGGCCTGCAGCCAGCCCGGGTCGGCAGAGATGAAGTGGGTGAGCACGAGCTGCGCGACGTCGGCGGAGGCTGCGGCCTCACCGGCGTCGGTGGCGCTGAGGTGGCCGTGTGGTCCATCGTCGGTGACCTCCAACGTGGCTTCGGCGAGCAGCAGGTCGACGTCCCTGGCCAGCGGAATCAGCGCATCGGTCCGGCCCGTGTCGCCGGTGTAGGCGAGCGTTCCCGCCGGGCCGTCCACCCGGACTCCGCAGTTGGGAACAGCGTGCCGCAGGCGGTGCATGCTGATTTCGCAGTCACCCGCCTTGAACACCTCACCGCCGGTGTACTCCCGTACGTCGAAGGCGATGTCGAACGCTTTGTCCAACACGGGAATGGTCGCTACCGGAAACAGCTTCGCAAGCTTGTCCAGAGTCGCCCGACCGCCGGTCGGCACGTACAGTGGAATCGGTGGACGCTCGATTTCATCGTCTGTATCCGGTAGGTTCGCCAGGTGGTGTCCATACCGGGCGCGCCCGCTCAGAAGAGCCTTTCCAATGGGCAACAGGTCGTAGCAGTGATCCAAATGAAAATGGCTGATAACAACTGCGTCCAGCATCTTCGGGTGGCCGATCGCACTGAGCGCCAGGGCCACTCCCGGACCGCAGTCCAGCAGTATTCTGGCACCTTCTGTGCTCACCATGTAGCCTGAACTGCTCTGACCGCCGGCTGGCATTCCAGAACGACAGCCGAGGACCGTGAGATGCATTGGAGAGACGTCCGATCTTTTGAAATACAGAAATTAACGCCGCACTTTCTGAACGTAAAATTCACTCGTTCCAGCGATGGTGCTGGTCAATCATGGACTTGGCAACCAGCAGCTGCCACACGCACGATTGCCAGGACCAATCGCCGCGAGCTGAACCGGGTAGACGTCCCGGCTACGTCGTCGGGCCGGTCAAAGCCCTGACCGGCGGCCGCCGATCCCGGCCGGGATCGGCGGCACCACCCGGAGCTGATGTGGTGGTCAGACCGGTGGGAGCGGGCGGTTCGCTTTTGCGAATTTGAACAGGACCCGCCATCCGCTCGGTGAACGGACCGCAAAGCGGCCACAAAAGTCACTGGAATAATCGCCGACGGCATGGGCGTCCACCAACGGTCGATTGCCATCTCGAATAGATCAATACAACCGGGAGATAAATATTGACAATGTTCGTACCATCGACGAAAAATTTCGGATGATGACGGTGTTCGCCAGGTCGACCTTCATGAGGCAGGGAGAGACCGCATGCTCGCCGGCACGTTGCACGAAGCACTTGACCAGATAGCCGCGTATCGCCCTGACACGCCCGTCACCTTCCCGTCTGAACGTGCGACGATTTCCCTGCACGACCTCGCCGAGTCGTCGCGGTCGATGGCCGGCGCATTGACCGCGGACGGTGTCGGGCCCGGCAGTCGGGTCGGGATCTTCAGTCAGAACGCGCCCGAGTTCCTGCAGGCCCTGTTCGCCATCACCCGGACCGGCGCGGCCGCGTGCCCGTTGCCGCTGCCCAGCGCCGCCCGGGACCTGCGCGGGCACGCGAACCGGCTGGCACGGATCGCATCGGTCGCAGGGATGCGTCGCGTGGTGGTCTCGTCCCGTTTCCGTGCCCTGGCCGGTCGTTTCAGCGAGGCCATGGGCGAGACCGCGTTCGTCTGCGCCGAGGACCTGCGCTGCGGCGCTACCTCGGCGGGGATGCTACCCACGGTCGCGCCGACGGACCTGGCGATCGTGCAGTTCACCTCCGGGAGTACGGCGGCGCCCAAGGGGGTGCGGCTGACCCACGGCAACGCGCTCGCCGGTATCGAGGCCATCAGCGAGGGCATCGAACTCGGCTCGGGTGACGGCGGTGGCATCTGGTTGCCGCTCTTCCACGACATGGGACTCTTCGCCACCCTGTGCGCGATCATGCGCGGGATACCCATGACGGTGTGGTCGCCGACCTCGTTTGTGAAGGATCCGGCGCGATGGCTGGACGAGTTCCTCGCCTCCAAAGCGACGATCTCCACCGCCCCGAGCTTCGGCTACGACCAACTGACCGCGGCCGTGTCCGCGGATGACGCGGCCCGGCTGGACATGCGGCGCTGGCGGATCGCCTTCAACGGTGCCGAACCGATCGCAGTCTCCTCGATCGAGCGTTTCCTTGAACGCTTCGGACCGGCGGGCTTCGCGCCGGAAACAATGTTCCCGGTCTACGGTATGGCCGAGGCGACCCTGGCAGTCACGTTCCCGTCGCTCGGCCGGGCGCCGGTGTCGGTCTGGGTTGACCGCGACCGGCTGGCCAATGCGGCGTCGGCCCACGAAGTGGCACGCGGGCACTCCCAGGCACGGGGCGTCGTCGGCGTGGGACACCCCGTGCGGGGCGTTCAGGTGCGGATCGCCGACGCAGCGGGCACCAGTGTGTCCGCCGATGACCACCGGGTCGGCGAGATCGAGATCCGTGGGGACTCGGTGACGTCCGGTTATCTAGAGGGCCAAAGAGCGCGCGACGATCGTCAGATCGCGCGCCCGGAGGGCAGCGAGACCGACCCGTTCACATCCGACGGCTGGCTGCGCACCGGAGATCTGGGGTTCCGCCGCGGCGAGGACCTGTTCGTCACCGGACGCCGCAAAGAAATGATCATTGTGCACGGGATGAACTTCTACCCCGAAGACGTGGAGGGAATCGTCCGCGACATCCCTGGAGTGTTCAAACGCCGCTGCGTCGCGGTCGCGGCACGAAACGGCGACGGCGACGGCGACCGCGACCGCGACCGCGACCGCACGGAACTCATGACGCTGCTCGCGGAGACGAGTCTGGAGGATCCGACCGCCCGGGACCTGCTCGCAGCCGACCTGCGTGCGCAGGTCATCGGCACGCTCGGCCTGCCCGACCTGGCAGTGCGCCTGGTGCCGCCCAGTTCGCTCCCGCGCACGTCGAGCGGGAAGTTCCAACGCCTGGCCCTGCGCGAGCAGGTGCGGCAGGCCACGGCCTGACGTCGTGGGGCCGGCCCCGCCGAACCGGCATGACGAAGCCCAGGTGACCGAAGCCCAGGTGACCGAAGCCCAGGTGACCGAAGCCCAGGTGACCGAAGCCCAGGTGACCGAAGCCCAGGTGACCGAGGCCCGCGACCGAGGCCACGTGATCAAACATGCGTGCTCAATACCGAGGGAACCCGATGCACAGCTATGACGTCTTCCGGCAGTACGAGCGGCACCAATGGCGGCTCACCGACCTCCCACTCGACCAGATCGATCACGACCTGGTGCATCCCGACCACGTCACGATGGCCCGCAGCGCGGTGATGGGCGAGGCGAACTCGATCGCGGCCCAGCACGGCTTCTTCAACGAATTCGTCGACGACTACGACTTCTCGGCGTTCGTGACGATCTGGGGCTACCAGGAGCTCCAGCACCACTACGCCTTCCGGGCCTGGCTTCAGGCCCTCGACGTCCCCGTCGACACCGCCCCGGTCGATGCGATGCGTGAACCGTACGCTCCCGGTACCACGCCGGCCGCCACCCTGGCGACAAACATCGTCTCGGAACTGACGGTGAACCACGTCTACCGGGCGCTGTCGGACTGGGTCACCGAACCGGTACTGAGAGAGATCATGCGCATCGCCAGCCGTGACGAGGCGGCACACGCTCGTGAGTTCATCCACTTCACCCGTCAGCGGCTGGCGGCGCACCCGGACGAACTGCCGTCGGTTCTTGAGACGCTGCACGTCTACACCTCCGACGCACGGATCAAGCATCCGGTGAGCGTCTTCAAGAGCGAGCTACCCGAACTTCTCGGCCACGAGACGATCGACACCGGGTTCGAGTTCTTCCTGCAGCAGGTTGCCGGGGACGGCGAGCTCGACCGCCTGCAGGTGAAGATCCGACGAGCCTTCGGCACCCTGACCGGTCTGGACCTTGGCAGCGGCGCCCGCATCCGGCGGGCCCTGGCTGACTCGCTGGCATGACGCTCGTTGGCATGACGCTCGCCGGCATGAACCAGCCACCCCCATCCCCCGAAGGAGCACTGATGTCCGTCAGCCAGGAGCAGATCGTCGCCACGGTCACCGGGATCGTGACCGAGGAACTCGGCCTTGGCGCCGACAGCGTGGCCCCGTCCGCCGACCTGCGGTCGCTGCAGGGCGCGGACTCGGTCAAGGTGCTTCGGATGATCGCCAGGATTGAGCGGCACTACGACGTCGAGCTGGACGACGAGGACGTCTTCGGTCTCTCGTCCATCAACGACGTCGCGCTGGTGGTCACGGGTGCCCTCGCGCTGGATCCGGCGTGACAGCGACCACGGCGACCACGCCGACCAACGCGGCCGCCGTCCTCGCCGACACCAACCAGCACTACGACCTCGATCCGGAGATCTTCGGCCTGTTCCTGGACTCCTCACGCAAGTACAGTTCCGGCCTATACCGATCACCGTCGGACACGCTCGCGCAGGCCCAGGTCAACAAGCTGCACTTCGTCGCGCAACGCCTCGGTCTGCGCGGCGGCGAGCACCTGCTCGACGTCGGCTGCGGCTGGGGTTCGCTGCTGTTGTTCATGGCCGGTGAATACAAGTGCCAGACAGTCGGAATCAGCCCGGCGGGACGCCAGCACGAGTACATCCGCACGCGTTCGCACGAGCTCGGGGTGGCCGAGCGCGTCACCACCGTGCAGGGGCACTTCGAGGAGACCGACTTTCCCGCCGGCGGCTTCGATGCGGTGACGATGCTCGGGTCGATCGTGCACATGCCCGATCTGAGCGCTGCATTCGGTCGGGCACGGGCGCTGCTCCGCCGCGGCGGCACCCTGTACGTGTCGGAGAGCTGTTTTCGTAACACGGCCGCCCACACAACGTTCCACCAGCGCGCCGGCACCCGGTTCGTCGGCGACGCCATCTTCGGCTGGGGAGACCTGCGGCCGGTGTCCGAGCTGGTCCGCGGTGCCGAGGACGCCGGCTTCTCCCTGACCAGCCTCGACGACCTGACCGGAGACTACCGGCAGACGATCGATGACTGGCTGACCAACGTCCGCGGCGCCGCCGTCGCCATCGAACAGATCAGGCCGGGTCTGGCGGCCCAGCTCGAACGCTACCTGGAAATCGCGAACGCAGGATGGGGCTACACCACCAAGCATTACGCCCTGACGTGCCGGAAAGCCCGATGACCCGGTCAGGAGAAACGATGGCCGTCATGGACGCGATCGGGACCCCACCTGCGTCCCGGCGGGAGGCAAGCCCGCTGCTACCCGCGGCCGACATCGAGCAGGCAGTGACGTCGTTCATGGCCGCCGCACCGACCGCGCGCCGTTTCGACGTCGAGACCGACTTCAGCTGGGACGCTTCGGACTGCGGGCGGCTGACCGACGGGCAGCGGTCCGCGGTCCGCTTCATCACTCTGATCGAGGACCACCTGCCCGGCTACTTCGCCCTCTACAACCAGCGCTTTCCGCTGGACGACCAGGTCAGCCCCGAGGACTTCGTACGCAACCGGGAGCTCTACCACTTCACAGTCCGCTGGGCGCAGGAGGAAGACAGCCACGCCCGCGCTCTTTTCCGCTACCAGGTCGCGTCCGGACTCGCCGAACCCGAACAGCTGCGCCTGGAGCTCGCCACGGAAGGCCGACGGACGTTCACCCTGCCCTACGAGCATCCGGTCTCGTACTTCACTTACACCCTCGTACAGGAGAAAGCGACCCAACTCTACTACCAGGGGCTACGCGCCGTTGTCACCGACGAGGTCCTGCGGGACATTCTGAACCGGCTCGGCCGGGACGAAGCCCGGCACTTCACGTTCATGGCTGACATGCTGGAACGTTACCTGCGCACCTACGGCGATGCCGCAGTGGAACCGATCCGGGACGTGATAGCGCAATTCCGGATGCCCTTGGCAGACACGATCAAGGGCTACTGGCGGTGGGCGCTACGGATCGCAGACACCGCGCGTTACGATCATACCGACGCCTACGAACACCTGATCCGGGTGATAAACCATGCAGCCGACGCCCGCTCGGATCGTGTGAACGAGCTGACCCGGTTCATCGCAGCCTGCCGCACCACCACGCATCAGTTCTGATGGATCCCTGATGGCCTCCGGCGGCGCGATCCAGTTCTGATCGCGCCGCCGGAGGCCTCAGCTTTCAGCGCGTGTCAGTAGCAGTCGGCCAGCCACCCGGGACCGACCGAATCATGCCACCCATCGTACCCGACAGGTTCGCGACGGGAGATGGAAGCGGACCGCGCCCACGAGGTAGTCATCCCAGCGGCTTCTGTGGGCGTAATCGTCAGCCGCGGCCGCGCTCTCGAACAGAATCGCCACCTCAGCGACACTGGACCGGTCATCACCGGCGAAGCGGACAGCGGCATATAACGGCTGGTCCGCCGTCGGCCCCGGCGTCGGATGCGCCTTGGGATGTGGATGCGGCTTCGGATGCGGCTCTGTGCTCATCGGCAACCCTCCCGATCGCTTGCCCACTCAAGGCAACTGCGACAATCGATGAGCGGCCCCACGGCGTCATGCCTGTCCCACCGCAAGCGCACGTTCTGCCCATCACCCAACAGTCAACATCGCGGCCGTGGCAGAATTCAGCACCTGTACCGGGCAGATTCCGAGCGCGACGCCGGCACAAAACCGGGTACGGGAACACGTAGAAGACTGGTAGCCGGTAGGCCTGCACCATCAACAGAGCACACTCCTGGCAGGAAACTGGCAGGACGCCGGCGAAAGTTGGTACCGAGGACGGTCCGCGCAGGTCACATGGAAGGGAACGACCGAACCATCCGATGGACACAGCCACTGTGCAACAGATTCACAACGAGCTCGTCCGGCTGCTCCGCCGCGGAGGCCGGCCTGCCGAACTCGTCACATACACACCGGAGTTCATCGACTTGGTCTGGCCCGCCGAGGTGGGCATGCCCCGCCAGACACTCCACGACCGCGCGATCCTCACGCATCGCCTGCTCACCGCAGCCGTCGCCGCCCTGGACAAGCCGCACAGCGAAGCGACCGGGATCATGCTGTGTCTGTGGCCGGGCACCCTCGCCCTCACCCTCGACCAGCGCCGCGAACGAGCCGCCCGCCTCTTCGGCGTCCAACCGGGTACGTTCCGCCGGCCGGCCCACGAGGGGCACCTCCTGCTCAACCTTTCCCTGGAGATCTACCTACGCGTGCGGGACCGTCACGACCGGCGGCGGACGCATCCCAGCGCGGACCACGGTGGCGTCCTCTGAGTACCGCCTATATGACAATATGTTACCAACGCGATTCAATCACCAGACGAACGACCTGGACAACTGGTAGCTACCGATCAACCTCCACCGTACGCAGGCATTGCCAGAACGGCGTAGAGCGACCACTATCGTCGCGTGCTATCCCATGACGAGGTGCTTGCCATCATCGACCCGGTTGAGCGGGCCGTCGTAGCAAACGATCTGATCTGGACCAACTGCGACCGACGTACATCACTGCGCACTGTACGTAGCCAGGCGCTTCGCGAAGCAGTTGAGTCCGGCCGAACAAGCCAGGAGATCGCAGAACGGCTACGCGTCACCGAGAATGACCTCACCTGGATGACCAACGGCGCCGTGTCAACCCCGCGGGTCGGCGTCCGCTCTATCTGATCCCGGCCCTGGTCACGGCCCTGATCCCGGACCTGGTCACGGACCGGCTGGGAATCCCGCCTGCACGGAACCGCGGTCTCCAGCGGCGACGCACAACCGGCCGGCTACCCCGGACTCTGGTCCTCGCCACGCAATCGGTCGGTTCCGACCTGGGGTGGGTCCGGCCGCCGAGCCGTCGGCGGGCGCAGCAGAACGAGCGAAAAGCCGTAGATGACCAGATAGCTGAACACCGCGGCGAGCGCAAGCGGGTCCAGTGACCCGGCAAGCGCAAAAACGATCAGCAAGAGGATGCCGCTGCCCAGCCCGACGAAAACGGATCGTGGTATATTTATGATGAACGAGCCAGAACGTCCGGGCCCCATTTTACGCCGTTCCTGGAACAAAGCCATCTCCGGTCGCGTGGAAGCACTGGAAAAAGCGGCACATCCACCGTCCCGCCAGGCCCCCGACAGCCCTGCACAGCACCGTGGAAACACCTGGCTGGATATACCCACTGGTCCGGCCGAAAAGCCTGCGAGCCTGCTTTATGTCTTCTGTCCGGCTCGCCACACCTTTTTTTCTCCGACCCTGCTGCCTGGCCGCGACACGGAGCATACCGCGCCGTGATGGTGACACTCCGCATCTTCATCGTGGAAGACCGCGGTCACGGCAATCATGCCAATGATTTCAATCCGGAGGTCGCCGTCCCGGAAACGCCGATGAATCGGTATTACGACAGATACGAATGCGGACCGGTTGCACGGCGGAAAGCCCGAGCGGACCCGAGAGATGTCACAGCTGTCAGCGGTGTCGACAGCCTCTTTTGACGAGCATCAGATCGTCACCGACCGCTGTCCGGAGGCAGCGGCTTCGGAGCCGGAGACGGGGATGTCGTGGCCGCCGGCGCCGACGCCTGCGCCGTTGCGCTGGGAGCCGGTGTCGCCGTGGCCGGATCGGATGCCGGGTTCTGCGTCGACGCGACCGGCACCGGTGCCGGCGTCGTCCCCGGCGCTCCCGGATGGTCCGCGCCGCTGGTGGCCGACCCGCCCACGGCCGCGTCGCCGCTGGTCGCAGGCTGAGTGCCGGATGCGACCGGCTCATCCGCACGCGGCGTCAGCGCTGTGGCCGGGGCGACCGCGACGCCCTGCGGAGCGTCGATGACCGATGCGGCCACATCACCCGCGGCGGCCGACGGGACCGCGATGTCGACATACGGTGATGGGCTTGCCACCACAGCGGCGATACCGGTGCTGGACGGAGCGGCTTGCGTGCCATCTGCGGTCACGTAACTGATCGCCCCGCCCAGGACTGCGCCGACCACCGCTGTCGCCAGAAAGACAGTTCCGAACATTCGCCCAGTTCCGTCGACCATTAGAGTCGACCGCTTCATCACAATGCGCTCCTAGCTGACCGAAGGCGATATGATCATGTCCCTCTTCGAGGAGGCGACAGGATGATCGATCCTACCGGTATACCACCGACACCCACGATCCGGGCGGTACCGGGCAGACCGGCCGACGTCACCGAAACATCGAGGAACGAGCTTTCGGTACGATCCGTTCCGGATTCCGGGAACAGCCCGTCGGAAGAATCATGAACACCATACAACGGAATCTCAGGCCCGCTTTTCCAGACCACCTTCGGGCAATACATCAGTCTGTTATCCGGCGACGGTGGCGTGATCATTCGTACCACCGAACACGGATGTCTTCTCGGTTTCTTTCTCCGCGGCGGGCGGCTGTCGGTGCTACCGTGGCAATAGCAGAGCACTGTCACCGAACTCGTGCCAAAGGTAGTGCTCACGCACCGCCTCCTGGTATGCCTGCCCCACGAGATCCGCGCCGGCAACCGCCTCCAGCAGGAGCAGGTGCGAGGCACCCGGAGCATGCCAACCAGTGACGAGGCCGCTGACAACCCGGGCCGGACGCTCCGGCCCGAGTACCAGGTCCGTCCACCCCTGCCCGGCCCGCACGGTGCCGTCTGGCCGTGCCACCGTCTCCAGCGCACGGGTGACCGTCGTGCCCACTGCGACGACCCGCCGGCCCGCCGTCCTGGTCAGGTTGACCAGCCGCGCGGTCGACGGCGGAACACGAAACCGCTCGGCCAACGGCGGTTCACCCTCCTGCGGTGAGGAGACGCCGGTGTGCAGGGTCAGCGGAGCCATCGATACTCCGGCGGCGATCAGGGACGTCACCAGTTCGGTCGTGAAGGGTCGCCCCGCACTGGGCATCTCCGCGCTGCCCGGGTCGTGGGCGAACACAGTCTGGTAGGACTCCAACGGCCAGCGACCGGTCACGTAGCCATACGTGATGGGCCGGCCGTGTCTGGCCAGGAAAGTGCCGACCCCTCCCTCGACGTCAACCCGTGCCCGCCACAGCCGGTTACCCACGACGCCGCCATCCAGGTGGGCGGTCTCGGAGCAGGGACCCACAAGTGTCAGCGACCCACCCGCGGGTAGGCCGACCTTCTCGCCGGCGACCGCGTCGCTGACCGGCCCGGTCGCCCGACCCGGCGGACGGAGTTCCACCACCCACGAGTCGTCGTCACGAGCGGTGGAGAAGTGGACGACGACCGCTGCCTCCGCCGTCCATCCGTCACGCCCCGCTCCGGTGCGCCCGTCACGCCAACCGTCAACGGCCGCGGCCAGCGTCGCGGAGGTGTTGACGACGACGAGATCACCGGGTTCGAGAAAGCCGGTCAGGTCGGCGAAGCGGGCATGATGTACTCCCAGCTCATCGGCAACCAGCAGTCGGACGCCGTCGCGCCGCAGACCTCGTGCCTCCGGCGGCATGGCCGCGCTTGCCTGCGCCGGCAGCACGAACCGCGTCCGGGCCACGGGACCCGCCGTCATCACGACACCGGCCTGGCTGCGCGGCCAACCACAGCGGTATCACTCATGGCAGTGTCACCCACGCGGTAACGGCCGCTGGCCGGACGCTCATCGACCAGCCGCAGCAGGGCGGGTAGCACAGTCTCCGGCGCGGGCCGGTCGCTGATGTCCTCCCCCGGGAATGCCTCCTGCTGCAGCTGCGTGCGCATATCGCCGGGATCGAAGGAGTAGGCGCGCAACGACGGCCGCTCGACGGCGAGCACCGCGGTCAGCTGGTCCAGCGCGGCCTTCGCCGAACCGTACCCGCCCCAGCCCGGGTACGCCTCGACGGCCGCATCCGAGCTGACGTTCACGATGGTGCCGGCGCCGTCGGCCAGCAACGGGAGCATGAGCTGCGCCAGCGCCAGCGGCGCGAACACGTTGACCTCATAGACACGCGCCAGCTCGTCGGACGGGTAATCCGCAAGCTCGGGCTGCGGACTCGGCCCCAGCACGCTCGCGTTGTTGACAAGCAGATCGAGGCGGCCGTGCTGGTGCACGGCGGCGGCGAGAGCCGTCCGGTGTCGCGGATCCGCGACGTCGCCGGGGATGGTCGTGACTGTGACGTCGGGACGAGTGACGTCGGGACGAGTGACGTTGGGACGAGTGACGGCGGCCGTCAGCTCCCGGGCCACTGCCTGCAGAGCGTCGGCGCCCCGCGCATCGATGACGAGCGACCAGCCCCGGGTTGCCAGTGCACGGGCGGTTGCCCGGCCGAGCCCACGGGATGCTCCAGTGACGAGTGCGACCGGCATGAGATCTCCTTTTGCGATTGCAGCAACTGGACGTCATACTGGTAGTTGAAGTCAGCTTTAAGTCAAGAGATCCGGTCGGATCGGCTACCCGGATCCAGGGAGGCACCGATGCTGTCCACGGATCTGCTCACGGTCGGCGAGGTCGCTCGGCGCAGCGGCTTCGCAGCGTCGGCACTGCGCTACTACGAACGTGAGGGGCTCCTCAGTGCCGCACGCACCTCCGGTGGACAGCGCCGGTACGAACGTCACATTCTGCGCCGGCTCGCCTTCATCCGCGCCGCACGCAACGTCGGCCTCAGCCTCGACGAGGTAGCCGCGGCGCTGGCGGAACTACCCGGTGGCCGAACGCCCACCAAGGCGGACTGGACAAAGCTCTCCCGCGGTTGGCGCACACGTCTCGACGACCAGATCACCGCGCTGACAGCCCTGCGCGACGGGCTCGATTCCTGCATCGGTTGCGGGTGCCTCTCCCTGCAACTGTGCGCAATGTCCAACCCGGCCGACGTGGCGGCACGCAAAGGTCCCGGCGCCGCCTACCTACCCGCCCGCCTACGCGAGCCGACCGAGCCGGCTCGGCATCCGCAGCCCCGGTCGCGAACACAGCGGCAGCCGTAGCCGCCATAGCCGGCTCTCAAGGATGTGATTCTGGTGCTGGTGCAGCAGCATCAGAATCACATCCTTCGGCTCTGAGAGTCTGTTTTGAATCTTGGGTTCGGGCCGGGTCGCCCCAGCAGAGGCGCTGGCCTCGTCCTGACACCGGCCACGCCGGCCGACGACCGCGCCCACGGCCGCACCTGTACCCGCATGACAGCCTCAGGCGAAGGCGGACAACGCGCGTCGGGCGTAGTCCGCCACGGGCAGGGTCGCCAACAGGTTCGACGAAACCCAGCGAACGTCGTCGGTGGAGCCCGCGATCTCCGCGCGCGGCTCACCGTCGAACAGCGAGACCAAATAGATCAGCCGGACCGTGTGCACCCGCACCTGGCTGGGCAGCACCGAGACGTCCGACAGGACGGTGCGCAGCGCGGCTGCCCGCACCGTCAGGCCGGTCTCCTCGACGAACTCGCGGGCCAGACCGTCCTCGGGATTCTCACCGAAACCGAGGCCGCCACCTGGCAGGAACCACTGGCCGGCCAGGTGCGTGCTCGGCGCGGCCCGCACCAGCAGAACGCGGCCGTCGCCGTCCCGGCAAAGGCCGTAGGCGGCGATCCGCTGCCGCATCACGGCCTCGCCGGGCTCGGTTGCAGGGGCGGCTGCGCCCGGCACCACCGTCACCGAGAAGCAAGATCGCGGCGGCGAGGACAGGGGAGCCGAAAACAGTCATGAGCCTGCACGTCCTCGACAGTATTTCCTGCGGGAAGACCATTGACGGCCGCCGGCACACTGACCGTGTGGTTTCCGCCATGCGGATCCGTCACGGTTCCGGCTCAGCGTCCTCCTCGACCGCGGACAGCGACCCGCCAGCACCAGGATCGTCAAAGGGTGGGGTCGTCCACCACGGATAGAAGCCGGGCAGGTCACGGCTGGTGCGCAGGGTGAAGGCGGGCGGCCGCTTCTCCCGGAACGCCGCCACCCCCTCACCGACGTCGGCCAGCTGGCCGAGCGCGAGCAGGGCTTGGGACTCCAGCCGGTTCGCCTCGACGGGATGGTCCGCGTCAAGGAGCTTCCACATCAGTTGCCGGGTGAGGGCGACCGACACCGCCGAGGTGTTGCGAGCGATCTCGGTGGCGATCTCCCGGGCCCGGGGCAGCACGTCAGCGGCGGGCACGAGCTGGTGGACGAGACCCGCGTCCAACGCCTCGGCGGCGGGGAAGATCCGTCCGGTGACGGCCCATTCGACCGCCCGTGAGATCCCGACGATCCGCGGCAGGAAGAAACTCGCACACGACTCCGGGACGATGCCCCGCCGGGTGAAGGGCAGCCCGAAGCGGGCGTCGTCCGCGGCGATACGCACATCCATCGGGAGGATCATGGTGATGCCGATCCCGACTGCGGTCCCGTTCACAGCGGCGATCACCGGCTTGGGCAGGTCATAGATCAACAATGAGAGCGCCCCGCCGACGTCGCGGGTCCCCCCGCGCAGCGGCTTGAAGTCCGCGGCGGCGGCGTTGTACCCGTCGCCGCTGGACAGGTCGGTACCAGCCGAGAAGAACCGTCCGCTACCGGTGACGACGACCGCGCGCACGTCGTCGTCCGCGCCGGCCCGGGTGAAGGCGTCGATCAGTTCGTCGAGGACCCGGTAGGTGACGGTGTTGCGCTGCTCGGGACGGTTGAGCGTGATCGTCGCGACGTTCTCGTCGACCGCGTACAGGATCTGCTGGTAGTCCACCGCATCACTCTCCAGTGAAGGTCGGGGTTCGCTTCTCCACGAACGCGCGCATGGCCTCTGCCGAGTCGGCCGTCATGGAGGCCAGGATCTGGGTCCGGTTCTCCAGCTCGATCGCCGAGTCGAACCCCGCCTCAAGATTGGCCCACATGATCTTCTTGGTCATCGCCACGGCAAAGGGACTGTTGGCGCAGATGGCCTCGGCGGTGTCCAGCGCGCGGTCGAGCAGATCCGCATCGTCGACCACCTGGGAAACAAGACCGATACGATCGGCCTCGGCCGCGTCCACGGGGCGGCCGGTCAGCATGATCTCGAAGGCACGCGACGAACCGACACAGCGGGGCAGATGGTAGCTGATACCACACTCCCCCGCGGACAATCCGATCTTGACGGCGGCGACGTGGAAGCGGGCCGACGCGGCGGCCAGCCGCACGTCCGCGGCGAGCGCCAGGGCCATGCCGGCACCGGCCGCAGCGCCGTTGACCGCGGCGACCACCGGCTGAGGAATCGTGCGGATCGCCCGTACCATCGCGGCGAAGTGCTCCTGCCCACGCAGCCGCTCGGCCGGCCCCCGAGATTGCGCCATTTTGCTCTGGACGTGGCCGGCGAGGTCCAGCCCGGCGCAGAAGCCGCGGCCGGCCCCGGTGAGTACGATCACTCTCGCCCGCTCGTCCGACCCGAGCTGCGTGAACGTGTCGGACAGCCGTCCGACCATGTCGAAGGTGAGAGCGTTGAGCCGCTCAGGCCGGGCCAGGGTGACCTGGGCGATCGACGGGCGCGGCCAGCTCACGACGACGGATCTGTCTGCATCGCCCGATTCGGCGTCGCCCCGCTCGACATCGCCCGGTTGGATGGTCATCCTGCCTCCTGTGTCCCCGTCGTTGGTGTCGTTGTGGGACCGGCGATACCATACATCTCTATCATTCAGATTAGTCAGCCATAAAATAGGGCCATCGTAACGAGGAGACACCCATGACCGGTCCGCTTGCAGGCGTGCGGGTGCTGGAGATGGCCGGTCTGGGCCCGGCCCCGTTCGGGGCGATGCTGCTGGCTGACATGGGCGCGGACGTCGTCCGGGTGGATCGACTCAGCCGGGCCACCACCGGCGGCGACTACGAGAAGAGCCGGCAGGCCGCCGATCCCCGCCGATACGCCATGGACCGCGGCCGGCGCTCGGTTGCCCTCGACCTGAAGAACCCCGCCGGTATCGAGACGCTGCTCACGCTGGTCGCGACCGCAGACGTGCTGGTCGAGGGGTTCCGGCCCGGCGTCATGGAACGACTGGGCCTCGGGCCCGAGGTCTGTCTGGCCCGCAACCCCCGGCTGGTCTACGCCCGGATGACCGGCTGGGGGCAGGACGGCCCACTCGCCCACACCGCCGGCCATGACATCACCTACATTGCGCTCGCCGGTGCCCTGAACAACTTCCGGCGGCACGGGGAGCGACCGGTACCGCCGCTCAGTCTTGTCGGCGACTTCGGCGGCGGTGGGATGCTGCTCGCCTTCGGCGTGGTCTGCGCTCTGCTGGAGGCACGCGCCTCCGGGCACGGCCAGGTCGTGGACGCGGCCATGGTGGACGGCACCGCGCTGCTCACCACACTTTTTCACGGCATGCTTGCGCAGGGACGCTGGCGTGACGAGCCCGGCACGAACTTCGCCGACACCGGCGCTCCCTACTACGAGGTGTACGAAACCGCCGATGGCAGGTATGTCGCGGTCGGCGCGCTGGAAGGCCCGTTCTACAACGAGCTGATCAACCTTCTGGGCCTGTCCGCGGACGAACTGCCCTCGCGGGACGACCCGACGCAGTGGCCGGCGCTCAAGGAGCGCTTCGCCGCAGTGTTCCGCACCAGGACCCGCGACGAGTGGGCCGACCTGCTGCTGGCCACCGACTCCTGTGTCGCACCGGTGCTGTCGTTCACCGAGGCTCCGCAACATCCGCACCTCGCGGAGCGTGGCACCTTCATCGAACGCGACGGCGTGGTGCAGCCCGCGCCGGCACCGCGCTTCAGCCGTACGCCGGCGGAACTCGGCGCCGTGCCGCCACTGCCCGGCGAGCAGACCTCCGAGGTGCTCACCGGCTGGGGTTTCGCACCGGAGGAGGTGGCGAGGCTGGTCGATGCCGGGGTCGTCGGCGGGACCGCTGCGGGCTGACAGGGTCAGGCGGCCGCCCGCCGAAACCCACGATCCGACGGTCGAACACATCCGCGACCGTGACGAGAACCACTGGGGATGTGGTAGCACGCTGTAACATTCTGGCAAGATACTGGCCTGTTCCGTTCCCTTTGCTGATGCGCACCCGAGGTCTCGTGGTTGACTGTCGAGCCGTGTCGACACCGCCGTCCGATCCTGGGCGGACCAGCCACGACCTTCCACGCGACCACCGGGTCCCCGTGAGCAGGTCAGGCGACCGCGCGAGCGCAGACCGCACAGCCGGCGACTCCGGCCAGTCAGCCGACTGTGACGCGCGATCGCCCACGGACGCCGACGCTCTCGATCATCTACGGCTCGCTCTGGACGCCGCGCAGGTAGGCGTCTGGGAGTGGGATATCGTCGACGGAACGCTACGGTGGGATCGGCGCACCGCCGAGCTGCACGGCATCGAACTGGACGCGTTCGGCGGCACGCTGGAGGCGTTCCTGGCCTTCGTCCACCCCGACGACGTGCCGAACCTGCAGGCCCGGATCGCCACGGCGCTGGCGACCGGTGGCTTCATCCTCGAGGAGTACCGGGTGATACGCCCGGACGGTTCACCGGTCTGGCTACAGTGGCGCGGCCAGGCCATCACCGACACCTCCGGTCAGATTGTCCGTATCGCCGGAGTCTGCGCCGACACCACCGAACTACGGAGTGGGCGCGAGCAGGCCGGCCGCGCGATGCAACATGTCAGCGACGGGGTGGCGGTCTACGACTGCAGCGGCCGGTTCGTGTTCGTCAACGCGGTCGCGAGTCGGCTGTTCGGCCGTGACCCCTCCGAGCTGATCGGGAAGCCGATGTGGGAGGTGTATCCGGAGGTCGTCGGCTCCGCATTCGAACAGCTCTACCTGCAGGCCCTGCGGACGCAGGTCCCGGCGGAGACCGAAGGGTACTACGGGCCGCTGGCCGGCTGTTTCGAGATCCGACTGTTCCCCGCGCCCGATGGTATGACCGTGTACTTCCGTAACGTCGACGAGCGCCGACGCGCGGAGGCACAGCGCGCGGAACTGATCACCTCGCTGTCGTCGGCGCTGGACCGTGCCCGCAAGCTTTTCGACGTGACCGCGGCGCTCGGCCAGGCACTGACCGTCCCGGACGTCGCCGACGTCATGGCCCGCTCTGCGCGTCACGACCTCGGTGCCGACATTGCAGCGATCATACTGGTCGGCGAGGAAGGCCGGATACGCATGGTCAGCCCGACGACGCAGTCCGACCGCGTCAACCACGTCCTAGAGCGGGTCTCCGGCCGGGCAACCGCGGCCACCCCGGATGTCCTGCGCACCGCCCGGGCCCGCTTCGACGCGTCCCGCGCGGATTACCTGGCCGACTATCCGCACGTCCGCAACCTCCTTGAGGTTGCTCTGCTGGCCGGCATGGCACATATCCCTATGATTATTTCGGGGCGACCGATCGGCGTCATCCTGCTCGGCTGGACTACCGATCAGACCTTCGATGCCGATGAGCGGGCCTTCCTGACCACCCTGGCCGGGACCTGCGCCCACGCGATCGAACGTGCACGCCTGTACGAGCGACAGCGTTCAGTAACTGAAGCACTCCAACAGGCGATCCTGCCGCGACACCTGCCGAACGTCGCCGGCGTGGAACTCACCGCGCGTTACCTGCCGGCGGGCCGGGACGTCGACGTCGGTGGCGACTGGTACGACGCACTGACGCTCCCGGACGGCTCACTCATGCTGATCGTCGGTGACGTCGGTGGCCACGGACTGCGTGCCGCCACGGTGATGGCCGAGTTGAAGCACGCGGCACGCGCCTATGCCATGCTCGGTCAGACCCCCGCCGCGATCACCGGTCAACTGTCGGCCAGCCTCGCGACGTCCGACGCAGAGGTCTACGCCACCGCGGTGGTCGCCTGCCTCAACGTGACCAACCACCTGCTGACCTGGTCATGTGCGGGGCATCCGCCACCGCTGCTGCTCGACGGCGCCATCCCGACCTTTCTGGAGGAGGTCCACGGCCCGATCCTCGGCGCCGTGGACGATCTGGTCTACCGACAGGACACCGTGACTCTGTCGGCACACGCACGCCTGCTGCTCTACAGCGACGGGCTGATCGAACGCCGGGACACATCCATCTCCGACCGACTCGACTTCCTGGCTGCCGTTGCCGCCGACTCCCACGCCATGGGCTTGGACGCGACGTGCGACCGGCTACTGGACGAGGTCGCCGGGCCCAGCGGCAGAGAGGACGACCTCTGCCTGCTCGCCGCGGACCTCCTCGGCGATCAATAGTCGCCGCACGTTTGTCGTCAGGTAGGCGAAAGCCGCTGTGTAGCCCGGCAGTCAGGCGGGCAGTCAGGCGGGCAGAATCGTGATGTCGTAGGCCAAAAGCTGGCTGTCGGCAGTGACCAGCGGTACGTCCAACGCCTGGGCTTGCGCGACCAGAATCCTGTCGAAGGGATCCCGGTGATGGTCCGGCAGCTCGGCCACGCGCAGCACATGGTCGTGTTCGACTGCGAGCACCGTCGTCCCCGAGCGACGCATCCGGTCCGGCACATAACTGCGCGGCGGTTCGGGAAGTGCCAGCGTGCCGAGCCGGTATTTGATCGAGATCTCCCAGCTGCTCACGGCGGACAGCAGGATCTCGTTCGCGGCATCGGCCAACAGGTCATGGGTTTCGTCACGCAGGCGCCGTGGCTCGGCGAGCAGCCAGAGCCACACCTGGGTGTCGAGCAGGTAGCGGCTCACCGGTAGAAGCTGTCCTCGATGTCGCCCGACAGCGGGGCGTCGAAGTCGTCGGGGACAGTGAATCGCCCGTCGTCGAAACCGATCTCACGCGTGTTCCGGGGGGCAAAGGGGACGATCTTGGCTACCGGCTGGCCGCTACGCAGGATGTCGACCTCCTGCCCCCCAGCCACCGCACGCAGCAGCTCGGACAGCCGCGTCTTCGCCTCGTGCACACCGACCTGGATGGCAGGCTTAGTCATGAACTTAGTCTACCGCACGATCCGAATGGCCGATCAGCGTCGTCAGACCTCTCGAGCTGGACACGTACCCAGGTCCACGAGTGGAAGGTCGACATACGTTCTGTGTCTCATTTATGGCCTTTTTGGCGGTCTATCTTCCGCTCGTCGGGGCTCCCCATCATCCGCGGTCATCGCACCCGGACATCACGGCACGGTTCGTCAGCCGTGGTGGACGTGCCACCACCAGGCCGCGGCGATGAGCAGGATGTAGGCGCCGGCCACCATGAACCCGAAACCCGGTGCCCGGGTGACCGCGCCACGCGGCGACAGCGCAGGATCGGCGCTCGCGCCCCCACTCGTGTCCGTGTCCGTGTCCGTGTCCGTGTCCGTGTCCGTGTCCGTACTCGCACTCGCGTCCGCACCGGACGCACCAGACCGCGCACACAACGTCATCATCATGGCGCCGGTCCGCTCGGCCTGTTCCCGCCGCCCGGGCGACTCCCCCACCGGTGCGAACGGCCCGACCGCCACCACCGTGGCCGGTTCCCAGGCCAGCACCAGCCGGTCACCGACGAGCCGAACGCCGTGCAGACACTCCCAGGCGACGCTGTGGGCGAACATCGCGCCGCGGACGGTCAACCGGTCATCGTCGAGGACCACGCGGCGGCCGATGGCGAACAGGCCGTTGGCCAGCAGAATGCCCCCGAGCCACGCGGCGGGCAGGACGTCCAGCCCGAGCAGGACGGCGATCGGCGCGCCGAGCAGTCCTGCGCCCAGCGCTGCCGCGCCGGCCGCCCGATATCTGCCCGGCCCGCGTACGACCGCGGGCAGATCGGGCACGCCCGCATCGTCGCTCGCCGGTACCGGACGGCCGGGCAGGCCATATGCGCTGTCGTCCGAACCCGAACCCGAACCCGATCCGGTCCGGGCTACCCGGGATATGCGGCCGCCTCGCACGAAGCGCCACCAGGTGCCCGGCGGCGAGCGGAACGTCCGCAGCGGAGCGGTGGGCAGCAGAACGTCATCGCAGACCGACTCTGCGGCGGCCGGCTCGCCGAGAACAGAATCACTGCCGGCAGAATCACCGATGACAAAAGCCGGCCAGGCGTCATCGTGCATCCCGCCGACCAGCGTGGCGACGTGCGCGGTGACATCCTCGCTGACCTCGCCACGCCAGGCCCGCCCGAAGGCCCGCTCATCGGCCCATCCACCGGGAACACCGGGAACACCGGGAACACCGGGAACACCGGGAACACCGAATTGACCAGATCCGTCCGACTCGGATCCGACCATCCCGGACGCCCAGCGAACGGGGACGACCGCGAGCGGCCGTTCGCCGACCACATCGTCCACGGCGTAGACGAGCGCGGCACCACGCTCATCCGTCATGATCCTGACCTGGACGCCACGGTGCCGCCCGGTCACCAGACCGCGGCGCGCACGCCATCCGACGAACTCCCGCGACATCAACGCGAGCGCGACCGCGACGGCACCGAACGCCCCGGCCGCCCAGCCGCTCGGGTCATCCGGTTCGGCCACGAGGCGGATCCAGTCGGGATCACCCGGATCGGTCAGGACGCGCACGGACGAACCGGTCGGGTAGATGCCGGCGTCGGACACAACCACGGTGTGGGGTAACCCCGATGCAAGAACCACTGTGATCCGTCCATCGCCCACCGCGACGATCTGGACGCTCTCTACGCCGGCCGCGGCGATATGATCGTCCTCAACGGCGCCCAAGTGGTCGTACCAGGCATACAGCCCGACCGCCACGACAGTGAGCGCGGCCGCGGCCAGGAGTCGGGATCGCCGGGGTCCGCCCGGGCGAACCCGCGGCAGGGTCACGGGCATGCCGGCCGGCTGATCGAAGACAGCCCGCTGGGTCGTCCGGACCCGCGCCAGCCAGGCGGCGACCACACCACAGGCCACGCCATACACGGCAAAGGCGACCCGGGCGGAACCGTTGGTGTCGACGAGCACATCCGCGACGCCGAACACGATCCCGGCGGCGGCGCCGGCTACCGGGGACCACCACAGCAGCACCGGAACGCCCAGCAGGGATGCACCAAACAGGGCCGAGCCCAGATCCGGGCCGCAGCTGCCCGGATCGGTGGCTGAGCATGCGGGACCACTACCGACCTTCGCGGCCAGGACCGCGACGAACCAGGCGCAGATCAACGAGGGAAGCACCCAGACAGGGATCCGTGCAGCCCACCAGCTGGCAGCCCGACGCCCGTCCAGCGAGGCCGCCCGCAGGTTCGTTGACAAATCCGTGCCCTCCGTACAACCCCGCGCGCCGATGCGATGAGTCAGCCGCTGAACATACGCCTCCCCCATGCAGCG